>NZ_JAXXXI010000008.1:0-47702 GCF_037359455.1 Suilimivivens sp. | reverse complement strand
TCGGTGTTGCCGTCGGCGTTGCTGTTGGTGTTGCGGTCGGTGTTGCCGTCGGCGTTGCGGTTGGTGTCGCCGTTGGTGTCGCTGTCGGCGTTGCGGTTGGTGTTGCGGTCGGTGTTGCCGTCGGCGTTGCTGTTGGTGTTGCGGTCGGTGTTGCCGTCGGCGTCGCGGTTGGTGTCGCCGTCGGCGTCGCGGTTGGTGTCGCCGTCGGCGTCGCGGTTGGTGTCGCCGTCGGCGTTGCTGTTGGTGTCGCCGTCGGTGTCGCCGTTGGTGTCGCCGTTGGTGTCGCCGTCGGGGTCGCGGTTGGTGTCGCCGTCGGCGTTGCTGTTGGTGTTGCCGTTTCCTTCGGTGTAGGTGTAGGTGTTTCTGTCACTTTCGGTGTAGGTGTTGAAACACTATGCCATTCACCACTTCTTACTTCAAACTCTTGGGAAACAACAGATCCTGTACTGGTTGCCTTGGACACTACTTTTGCAAGTGGTGCTATAATTCTTCCAATAATGCTTCCTGCCACATTAATCGTTCCCGTATAATTCCCAAAATTCCATACGATCTTATCAGCATACTTCTGTGCTGCTTCACTTGCCGAGTTGGCATCTGTACCCGTTCCATTAATCGTATACTTCTGCAGATCAATTTCTGTTTCTTCTGTCGCATCAGACACATTCACATTAATAATGCATATCTGGTCATCTTTAGTATAAATCTGTAAATTCTCTGCCTGATTAACCAGCTTATTTCCCTTGGAATCTTCATAATAAGTTCCAGATTCACCTTTGGACATTGTGATGTTAACAACAGTAACCTCTGTTTCGCTTCCTGTTGTATCAATTCTGACCTTATCTGATACGCTAGCGCTGATTCCTTCAGTATCCTGTTTCAGAGCAAGTTCTGTAGCAATAGCTGTAATTGCTCCAATATTTTGAGATATATTGTCTGATTTATCAGCCACATCTACATTTGAGCTTCTGTCCTTTTTTACATAAAATGCAGTTTCATTTCCATTCTCATCAGTCTTTACAACAATGATATGATCGCCTAACGGTGTATACCGCTTTCCATCCTTTGTGGTGTACTCGGTCAGATAATTTCCATCAGCATCCTTATAGGTATACTTCATATGGTCTCCATTTGCATCACTGTAAACCACTTCATTTCCAAGCTCCAATGTTCCTGTGGCACTTCCTAGATCCAGTACCCCACCATCCTTAATATTGATTTCGCCAACATAACAGTCTTTTACTCTCTGATCATACTCTACATCACTTCCGATTTCATTCATGCTGTTCACATTCAGAACCTCTGCAGCAATATCAGCCTGCATATGACCATTCAGATCCATCTTTTTTGTATAAACAGAATAATCATCTGTAATCTTGTTGATTTCATTCAGAAGTTCTTCCGCCGTTTTTTCGCTATTTTCAGGAGCCGCTGCTTTGCAGACATTAAAGAGCGTCAGAGGTCCGAACTTTCTCATGGCCGTTACTTCTTCACCTTCTTCTGCGAAATAGCCATCCAGTGCTTCTACCTTTTCTTCATCTGTCATATCCTTGGACAGTTCTACCTTTTTACTCTTTACCTCGGGTGATGTGGTTGCTGCCTCAGTCACTTCCGGTGTAGCTTCAGTCTTTTCTTCCACTTCTGTTACAGCAGGGATTTCAGTGGGCTGCTCGGTTGCTTCTGCAATAGCAGCGGGTGTTTCTGAAGGGATTGCCACTGCTGCTGGCTCACTTTCTTCAGCCTCCAATGTCTGTGCTTCAGACTCAGTGGTATCGCCATTATTATCGTTACTGTCCTTGTTATCTGTATTCTGTGTCTGCTCTTCTGCAGAGCTTTCTGTCTGCTCAGGAACAGGTGCTGTGGCTTCTTCCTGTTCTTCCTGTGCAGGCTCAGCGCTTTCTGCAGGTGCAGCTTCTTCTGCTTGGATTTCTTCTCCATCAGCAGCTTCTACTGCTTCCTGGTCTTCTGCAGTATCTTCCGGAATCTCTGCCACAGGAACCTCTGTCTCTTCCGGTTCTTCTGCCGCATCTTCTGCCGGCGTCTCTATTACTGCAGGCTCCTGTTCCTGTACTTCCACTTCTGTATTTTCAGTCTCACTGTTCTCGGTCACCTGTGGAACGGAAACTTCCTCGTTCTTCTGTTCCTGTTCTGCCGCTGCTGCGTCGGCTTCCTCTACCGTCATCTGGCACATAATGCTGTGGTCTTCCTCAGCATATGACACAAAAACATTGGTAGCCACAATCGTTTCTACCAGAACAACAGCAAGCATCCTTTTCATTTTTCTTGAAAGATTAAACATAGCAATACTCCCCTTGTAAAACTATTAACCTCCACAGGCTGTGCCACACAATACACAGATACCCTGCAGTCGGATACTGAATCCCACACACGATCCAACATCCTATTCCTATGTAATATTTTACCGTAATCGTTTTCGCAATGCAATATCACTATGCTATTTTTGCTATCATCTACGCTTGGAAATCGCCATGCTGAGTATACCGCATGGTGATTTTTGCGCATTTTTTATGCTTTTGTTGCTATTTCTTATCTTTTTTTGTTGACTTTCTATATTGCATTGCTATAGCTATACCTGTACAGCTCATGGACGTGCCAAGTACTATCAGCCATAGGATCAGACTCATATCATCACCTGTCTGGGATCTTCTTCTGTTAGTGATCTCTGTTCTGCCCTCTGTATCTACATAACCGGGATTTTCATCATAGCCATCCGGTACGCCTGTCTCTTTTGTTCAAATCTACACATGAGTTACGAAACTTTTCGAAATATAAAAATCTCCAGTGGCATGACAGCATAAAAAACAGACACCCAGATTTCTCCGAATGTCTGTTATCTTTTTCTGTATTTATTTTCGGAAGCTGTCTCCTTTCTCAGAGACTATCTCCTGCTTCTGTTACCTTCTCAGTTCTCATAGACGGAAATATCTGCACCTTCTCTGATAAAGACTGGAATAATGTCGATCGGTGCACTGGCACTTACTGTTTCACCGCCTTCATATATCCTGCCGGTAGCACTTTCTTTCCATCTGGTGCCTGCCGGAAGGTATACTGCTCTTTCTGATATGCCTGCTTCCATCACAGGGGCTACCAGAAGATCCTTTCCAAACATATAGGCATCCTCTGTCTCCCATGCCTTCTGATCTTCCGGGAAATCAAAGAACAGCGGCCGCATGACAGGTTCTCCCGTTTCACTGGCTCTTCTCATGCACTCACGAATGTAGGGACGAAGCTTTTCACGTAGGAACAGATACTTTTTGAGAATCTCATAATTGTCCTCTCCAAAGCTCCATACTTCATTATCCTGACCGGAGGTAAGCTGACGGACACCGTCAATAAACTCTTCTTCTCTCTCATACCAGGGTGATCTTTCACCGTGCATACGGAATACCGGGCAGAAAGCTCCCCATGCAAACCATCTGACCAGAAGCTCTTTAAATGCCGGATCTGTAATATCACCGCCGATAAAGCCTCCTATATCAGAAGTCCACCAGGGAATACCGGCCATACCCATATTAAGGCCTGCCTGAAGCTGTTCTCTCATGGCACGGAAGGAAGAATGGATATCCCCAGACCAGGTCAGCACACCATATTTCTGGCTGCCTGCCCATGCACAGCGTACAAGGCTCATAATCTCCTTTTCTCCGGCTTCCTTCAGACCGTCATAAAAGCCCTTCGCATACATCACCGGATAAATATTGCTGCACTGCAGCGCCGGTCCCGCATAATAACGGTAATTGTCAAAATCGTAGGGTCCATACTCCGGCTCGGCTTCATCCAGCCAGAAGATCCTGATTCCCTTGTCATAATAATTCTTTTTGCATTTATCGAAGACAAACTTTCTTGCTCCCGGATGTGTGGCATCATAGAAGATCGTATTTCCCATCCAGGTCATGTGATCACCACAGCCTCTGTCTGTCCGGACAAGGTAGCCATTATCGCTCATCTCTCCGAAATATTTGCTTCTTTCGTCAATAGTAGGCCATACGGAAACTACTGTCTCAATTCCAAGCTTCTTCAGCTCCTTTACCATCGCTTCCGGATCCGGCCAGTCACGCTTTTCGAACTCAAAGTTACCCTGCATGGACCAGTGAAAAAAGTCAATGACAATGGCATCCATGGGAAGACCTCTTCTCTTATGCTCCCTTGCTACCTTCAGAAGCTCCTCCTGATTCCGATAGCGCAGCTTGCACTGCCAGTAACCAAGACCAAACTCAGGCATCATGGGCGTACGTCCCGTGGCATCACTATACTGCTTTTCTATCTCAGCCGGTGTATCCCCTGCTGTAATAAAGTAATCGATCTTTTTTGTCCGCTTTGCATACCACTCTGTCTTATTTGCCCCAAAGGCAGCTGTTCCGATCGCCGGATTATTCCAGAAAAGTCCATAACCCCTGCTGGATACCATAAAGGGAACGCTGGCCTGACTGTTTCGCTGTGCAAGTTCAAGAATCGCACCTTTCTTATTCAGGTTCTTCTCCTGATATTGTCCCATACCATAGATCTTTTCATCATCAAAAGCCTCAAACCGCATGGTCACTTCATATTCATCAGTTCCCTGCACGGGCTTCATTTCCCTGGCATCAATCCTTAAAGGAACCGCATAACGATTGATCCTGTTTCTGTTTCTCCAGTACTCTGCTGTCAGCAGTTCTCCCTTTTGATTATAAAAGCTGATCCAGCCCTCCGGATTGATCTTCACCGTAAGCTTACCATTGACCATGGTATATTCCTTCCCGGTCATATGATATTTCGTCCACTCATCCCCTTTGTACCAGGGATCAGTGATATCAAGCTCCTTTTCAGTGATGACCGGGATATATTCCTTCACAGGCTCTGTCAGCGCCCAGTCATTCTCATCCATTCTGGCTTCTTTTGTCATCCTGATCCTGGCAGAATTTTCTCCCCATGGATCGATCCATACCTGTGAAACGCCATCTGCTATGATCAGTCTGTTTCCTTCCTGCCTTACCTTCATCCTTTATCCTCCTGTTGTCAACAGCATTATTCCTGACAGGCAGTATCCTCCTGTACATATTCAGGCACTTCACCCTTCAGGAAATAGCATCCGACAAAGCCGGTATAGCTTGCCGTAATACTGCTTTCCGGTTTAAAATAGACAATCACCTCATAATCTGTATCAAAATCCACATCTGAGGTAAAGTCAGCCCCACCCTGATCCATCGGATACAGCTTCTGGCTGATTTCCTCAATTTTATCTCTGTCACTATAGGTCTGTCTTACCATATAAGGATCACCCTCATATGCATAGGTATCTTCATAATATACCGGTTCTGCGCTGTCTGTCATACTTTCCGTATAAACTGCTGTATCTGCTACTGCCATATCTGTATTCGATTTATCCCAATTATAATTGATAACCTGTATTTTCTCAACCTCATCAGGATCAATAAATATTTCCTTATAAAGTCCCTTTTCCTTCAGAAATGCTGCACAATTCTCATAAGAAGGATATATCCTGAATTCCTTATGCCGATTCATAGTATAAAATCCATTGTCCTGCTGCACTGCAATTTCCAGACTTCCGTAGGATATTTCCTTTCTGGTTTCTGAAAAATCAGTTTTTCTGATATCCTCCATAAAACACTTCATCAATGTCAGTGCATCTTCCTCAGACAGTTTACCGGCATCAATGCTGTTTCCATAGGTATAGCTAAGCTTTATACCGTCTGCATGCTTCTCCATAATCTGATATATGGTATCCATCATTTTTCCATATACTGCAGAAATATATTCTTCGGAATCAATCACCCGGTCAAGCAGATCAAGTGTCTCCTGATCCTTCATATTCACATAAAATTCCCGCTGTACAGTCTTATGGTTTCCCATCCGGTACATCACGTTCAAACAATACCATTCTGCATTCTCATCCTCGTAAAGAGCACTCAGGTCAGAATATTTTCCAAGACTATCAATAGATTTCTGCAATAATTTATTCAGTGATCCAATATCTGACAAATACATATTATCTGCCAGATACTCCATACGATCCTCATATTTCAGGTTTTCGTCATAATAATCATCACCATATACACTGTATTCATAGGGTGAAATCAATACTGCACTGCTCACCCTGTCGACCTTTGGCACATAGCTGTTATATCCAGTAAGATCCTTTGAAAATACAAGGAAGATCAATGCAGCTGCTGCACTGGATATCAGAATATGCCATTTTTTGTGCAGAATCCCACGAATGTCAAATTCATAAACCACCTGCATCAGGCAGCATACCACAACCACTACAATGGCCATGGAAAAGACAGGAAAACCAGGTGATCCGCTATTCCATAAGGGTGAATATCCCACTATATTACTGACAATCAGACCGGCAAACAGTGATGCCGGTATGGCAAGTGCAATTTTGATCACAGGCTGTGTTACTTTAAAAGCCATTGCTCTGCCGGCTGCTTCTGCCGGACGTTTCCGGTAACACCAGTATGCAAGAGCCAGCACAATTCCGCTGAACAGGGAAAGCTGCAGCACCGTTCCGAGGATACCCGCCTGTCCTTCACTTCTTTTTTCACTGTAACGGATAAACATGGCGATTGGCGAGAAATACGGCATATCCGACTGGTTAAATGTGGAATAATGTGGAAAAAACATCAGCTTATAACCAGAGAGCACACTTCTTACCATCCATTCATATAAGAAAAAAACACCAGTTCCAAGACACGTAATCAAAACATTTCCCGTCAGCATGACTGCCAGAATGGTCATATGATAACAGCCAAGATATACAAACAAAAGCAGGAAAAAGGCAATTCCGGTCTGCTGCAGAATTTCTGCAGTCAGCATTTGATTTCCTGCCATAACCAGCAGACATAATACAGTACCAGCAAATCCTGGTATCAGATATACCAGAACTCCATTTAACCAGATTGTCAGAAACCGCCGGCTCTGTTTCACAGGAGCTGCCTGATAAAAATCAATTTTATTCTTGTGATAAAGATAGCTGAAGCCCTGTATTCCGCTGACTATGGCAACTCCCGAAATTATCACAAGAAGCAGAAGATTATCCCCATTAAATATCTGCAGAAGCTGATTCATGGTCTCCTGCCGGATTCTTTCCATGCCTGCGCTTTCCCCATACTGCTCAATCAAATAACTGTTATTTGTTTTATAACTGCTGATAAACATGGCTGTCACCGTCGGCAATACCACAAGATAAGTAAATGCACTTAATATCCACAGCCAGATTCTCCTTTTATTATTTTCCTTCAGACTAACCCAGAATGAGTTTTTTGATATCATAGCCGACTACCTCCGTTTCGCTGATAAAGATCTCTTCAAGAGATAAAGGAAGAGCCTCAAAAAATACAGTATTGACAGTAGCAAAGATCGCCAGGATTTCCGCCTTGTTGCCACGTACGGTAAGCGTATTTAACGATCCCCTCTTCTCATTTTTCATAATATCCAGTGCCCCGATCGCCCTTGTTTCATCCTCACTGGTTGCAAAAACACATTGTACCTTCTGGATGTTGCATTTCATATCCTCAAGATCCTTGGACAGCAGCACTCCTCCCTTATGAAGCAGTCCCACATGATCACAGATGTCCTCAAGCTCCCGCAGGTTGTGGGAAGCAATGACCGGTGTCAGTCCTCTTCTTTCCATTTCACTGGCAAAGATACTTTTGATCCCCTGGCGCATAACAGGATCAAGTCCGTCAAAGGTTTCGTCACAGAGAAGATATTTTGCGTTGCTGCAAATGCCACAGATCAGGGCAAGCTGCTTTTTCATTCCTTTGGAATAGGTATTGACCTTGCGCCTTTTATCCAGGCCAAAATTTACAAGATAACTATAAAAATCCTCTGTCATAAATTCAGGATAAACGCTGGAAAGATATTTCTGCATATCCATTGCATTACTGTTTGCAAAGAAATATGGCTCGTCAGCGATAAAATAAAATTTTCTCTTTGCCTCAACATTGTTTAATACAGCAAGACCATCTATTGCCAGTTCCCCTTCATCCGGTTCCAGTACTCCTGCAACCATCCGCAGGAGTGTACTCTTTCCAGCTCCGTTTGTTCCGATCAGTCCAAATACGGTATTTTCCTTTATTGAGACACTGACATTATCTACTGCCCTGATCCCGTCAAACGACTTGCTGATATTTCTGATCTCTATCATCTCACGCTCTCCCTTCCGCCACCAGAACTGCCTCTGTCAGTTCCTTTTCTGTCACTCCGATGCTGAATGCCAGTTCACTGGTCTGTGTAATTTTATTAAGCAGTTCTTTCCTGTACTCCGTAAGAAGTGACTCTTTTCCAGATGCAAAATTCCCCTTTCCTTTTACTGTATAAATGTAACCAAGCCGTTCCAGCTCCCCGTATGCCCGTTGTATGGTATTGGGATTGATGGAAAGCTCTACTGCCATATTTCTGACACTCGGCAGTTTCTCATCCTTCCTGATCACCCCACGCAGTATCAGCATTCTGGTCTTTTCAACGATCTGCTCATATATAGGCCTGCTGTCTCTGACATCAATATAAATCATAGCGTCCCCCTCTCTTTCAATCTGAGTGAACCTGTTTCTCTATTTGTACGTGTATTATTACAGTTAATACACTTTCGATATTCTCATGCTAGCAGAGCATTTCCCATGTGTCAATGTACCTGCCTTAATGTTAAGATTATCTTCAGGTTATCTTAAGAAACACAGGGGTATACTGTATTCTTCATTGTTTTCTCAGAAACTCTGTGATAACATAATGAAAAATCAGCATTTCGCTGATGAGCATTTTCGTAAAAGAGGAAACGATCATGAATACTTTAGTACATACCGGTTCTTTTCTCGGTAATCTCACAGGCACTGTTCTGTTTCTGTACTTTCAGGGCTGTGGTATCCTGTTTAGCGGATTTCTGCTCCGCAAAAAAGATATGATCACAAGGCTGCTGTGCGGCAGCGTTTTAGGCAGCGTCCTTCTGATGTGGATACCCGCTCTTTTTTCCTTTATATTCGGTTTTTCAAAGCTGTCCCATATTCTGGCCGCCGGATCATGTACGCTGATCCTTTTTCTGCTGGATTTTTTCAAAGCTGAAAACGCTCCATATCATCTGCCATCCAGAGAATGTATTCGCGCCTTTCTAAAAAAGCACCGGATATTTCTGATCCTGTGCAGCACCACCTTTATTCTTTTTGCTTATATGCTCTCTACCCATACTCTGCTGGTAAAGGAAGACGGTCTGCACACTGGCCAATGTTCCTATGGGGATATTAACTTTCATCTTGGCGTCATTACCGGAATTTCCGTTCAGCAGACATTTCCGCCGGAATATACGATCTCTCCCGGTCACAGACTCTGCTACCCGTTTCTCTGTGACAGTATTTCCTCCAGTCTGTATACCTTCGGAGCATCTCTTCGCTATGCCTATATGTTTCCCATGTACTTTGCCATTCTTCAGGTCATGACAGGGTTTTACTGTTTTGCTTATACATGGTTAAAAAAAGTTTCAAAAGCCTGCCTTGCCTGGTTTTTATTCTTTTATAATGGAGGACTTGGATTTCTTTATTTTTTGGACTGGACAAATAATAAGACTTATTTCTTTCAGAATATTTTCACGGAATATTATCAGACTCCGACAAACCTGATCAGCAATAACATCCGCTTTGTCAACGTTATCGTGGATATGCTTCTGCCGCAGCGTGCCACACTCTTTGGCTATGCTGTGCTTTTTCCCTGTCTGTGGCTTCTGTGGCGCGCTGTGTATCATCAGGAAAAAGACCTTTTTGCCTTCTGCGCACTGCTTGTCGGAGCTCTTCCTATGATCCATACCCATTCATTTCTGGCTATGGCCATGGTCAGTGCTTCCTGGCTTCTGATGCAGTTATACCACAGCCTGCCTCATAAACTTCCCATAAAAAAGCCCGGCCTTTTTCTTTGTCTTTCCTTCTTTACCGGTATGAGTATTCTACAGCTTTTCAGCCATGGAGAAGCCGGAAGCGACAGTCCTGTTTTTATGAAAATATGCCTTTCTGTTCTTGCACTGTTATTTCTTTTTGGCATCACTGCACTCTGTTCCTATATAAAGCAGAATGGCTGTAAGGAGCTGCTTTTCACCTGGGGAATCTATCTTGTCATCATACTGATGCTTGCCCTGCCCCAGCTCTTTAACTGGACATTCTCCCAGGCATCTGGCTCTGGCTTTACCACCAGTCACTTTAACTGGTCAAATCAGGGAGATCCTTATCTCTGGTTTTATATCAAAAACTTTGGTGTGATCTTTCTCCTGCTGATCCCAGCACTAATCTACTGCTCGAAGAAAACCTTTGCCATCATATGTCCGGCTTTTCTGATCTGGTTTGTCATGGAGCTGATCTCTTTCTCTCCTAACACATATGACAATAACAAGCTATTGTATGTGGTCTATCTGTTTCTATGCTGCCTCTGTGCAGACTATGGAGACTGGATCTATCAGAAAGCAAAACGTCTTCCAGGTGTCCGTCTTTGGACTGTCTGCTTTCTTCTGTTTTCCTGTGTTTCCGCCATTCTGACCCTCGGCCGGGAAATAGTTTCCGATTACACTCTTTATGCAAACAATCACGTAGAGGCAGCTCTTTATATTGAGCAGTCGACTCCCCCGGACACTGTGATCCTGACCAATGACCGTCATGTAAATGAGATCACTTCTCTGACTGGCCGCAATATTGTAAACGGTTCTCCTCTCCTTCTTTCTACCCATGGCATTTATGATGAGCAGAGGGTGCAGGATGTAAAAAGCATGTTTGAGGATCCGGCTGCTTCTGCCGCTTTATTTGAAAAGTATGATGTAGATTATATCATGATCTCTTCCTGGGAACGAAGCAGCTTTGCTCTGGATGAAACCCTGTTTGACCAGCTGTTCACCTGCGTATTTACCAGTGGAGACATCAGAATTTATCAGATCCACCAATTATAAACGGCTACACTGCCCACAAGGTTCAGACAGAGCCCCCATACCGCAAATGGTATATGATATTTAATCAGCTTCGGATACTCCTTATCACACCACAAAATTCCCAGATAAATCCAGGGAATAATATCGTTGGAATATCTGTTGCCAAACTGCCATGCTCCCATTGTCCTGTGCATGACAATGATCGTCATATAAATCGTTGCCAGTATGCTTACAAAAATCAGCTTCTTCAGTAAGGTAGTATTCCCCTTTGCAACAGAATAAATCATATATAAAATACATATAGCAAAAACAGGCGTGATCAGCATCATGCTCAAATTTCCCATATTATCAATAATCATACGTCCATTTTTATCAAACCGCGGCCATGCGAACAGTTGCCTTATATGTTCTTTCATATATATAACATTAAACTGTCCATTGGGTTCATTTACAAACTCTGGCAAATATTTACGTCCGAACTCTAAAATATTTTCAAATCTGACATAATTCAGAACCATATAAGATACTGCTATTAATGTTACCGGTACAAACCATAAAACTCTTCTCCTGATCATTTCCAATACTTTTCTTTCTGGACAATCCATATGCTCCTTCTGATATAAAAGATATAACAGTAATGGTAAAAAAACGATCTGCATCGGCCTGCATCCAACTGAACATGCCCATAATGCCAATGCAAGACCACCCCTTCCTTCAACAGCATAATAAACAGCTGCTACTGCCAAAGTTACACACATCGCCTGTGCAATAAACCACACTGAGGGATCCAACATCACAAATACATAATTAGAACAAATCACTGCCAGTAAAGTTTCCAGCATAGCTGCCTGTGGATTTATTCCTTCTTTAACAGCCAGTCTGTACATATAGAATGCGCACAACAAATTACTGATAAACAGGATACAGGCATCTGGCGTATTACTGCCAAAAAAGAAGGTCAGCGGAAACAAAATATAAGAAGGAAATGGCGGAAAACTGACATAATACTTTCCTTGATAGATTGCAAGTTCAAGCCATGGATAATCCTGTCCAAGATCCAATCTTCCCTGCCTCCATGAATCTGCCTGTAATGCATACGAATTATATACTGTTGAATCCTGTAGACCCTTTCCTGTCAGCATACCGGCTATGGTCAAAAAAATGCCTACCGACAGTACTGTTATAATACCATACTCTAAATTTTCTTTTTTCTTGTACATGCTTTCCCTCATCACTATATTTTCACTAAACAAAACCGCACGCTCAACTATATTAGCTGTTAAACGTGCGGTCATATGAATCTATTTTATAAAATAGCCTATTTCTTAATCAGCAGAGATTTTCCTGTCATTTCAACCGGCTTCTCCATACCCATCAGCTCGATCAGCGTAGGAACGATATCTGCCAGACAACCGCCCTCTCTTAAAGTATAAGAAGGATCTGCATTTACAAGAATGAACGGAACAGGATTTGTTGTATGCGCTGTATAAGGAGCTCCTGTTTCATAATCAACAAGCTGCTCTGCATTTCCATGGTCAGCGCAGATAAAGAGCTGTCCATCTACTTCCTTGATCGCATCTACAGCCTTGCCGACACACTCATCTACTACCTCGATCGCCTTGATTGCTGCTGATTCAACACCTGTATGACCAACCATATCCGGGTTAGCAAAGTTAATGATGATCACGTCATATTTACCGGACTTGATAGCAGCTACCAGCTTGTCACATACTTCGTACGCACTCATCTGAGGCTTTAAATCATAAGTAGCAACATCCTTAGGGGAATTTACAAGGATTCTGTCTTCTCCCTCATTTGGCTTCTCCACACCGCCATTGAAGAAGAAGGTAACATGTGCATACTTCTCTGTCTCGGCAATTCTTGCCTGCTTCATGTGATGAGCTGCCAGCCATTCACCAAATGTATTGGTAACAGAAATCTTCTTGAATGCAACTTCCTTGTTCGGGATTGTCGGATCGTAATCAGAGAAGCAAACATACGTAGTCCTGATTCTTTCTCCTCTTTCAAATCCCTTGAAATCATCGTCGCAGAATGCTCTGGTGATCTCTCTCGCCCTATCAGGTCTGAAATTAAAGAAGATCACTGAGTCATTATCCTTAATAGTCGCTACCGGTGCACCATTCTTTATCACAACAGTAGGCTTTACAAATTCATCTGTCTCATCTCTGTCATAGGATGCCTGGATTCCTTCTGTTGCACTGTCTGCCTTAAGCCCTTCTCCCTTAGTAAGTGCATCATAGGCAAGCTTTACCCTGTCATAATTGTTATCTCTGTCCATTGCATAATAACGACCACAGACTGTTGCGATCTCGCCTACACCAAGCTTCTTCATTTCTGCTTCCAGCTCTTCTGCATATCCTTTACCACTGGCAGGTGGGGTATCACGTCCGTCAAGGAATGCGTGAACATAAACCTTCTCAAGGCCATTTCTCTTAGCCAGTTCAAGAAGTCCGAACAGATGTGTAATATGGCTGTGTACACCTCCATCGGAAAGCAGTCCGAACAGATGAAGGGAAGAATTATTCTTCTTGCAGTTCTCTACTGCATCAAGCAGTGCCGGATTCTTAAAGAAATCACCATCCTTGATCTCTTTGGTAATTCTTGTCAGTTCCTGATATACGATACGTCCTGCACCCATATTCAGATGACCAACCTCTGAGTTTCCCATCTGTCCTTCCGGAAGACCAACTGCCATACCACTGGCATTTCCCTTTACAAAAGGATACTCCGCCATCAGCTTGTCCATAACTGGTGTATTCGCTTCTGCTACTGCGTTATGGTCTTTTCTGTCATTCAGTCCATAACCATCCAAAATCATTAAAACTGTAGGTCTCTTCATGATCCATTCTCCTCACTGTTATTTATTTTATCCTTGAATTTGTTATTTTAGTAACAATCTTTTCCACTTGGAATTATACACGGAAACATCTGGTCTTGCAACAGATTTCCTGCAAAACTTCCCCTGTATGCTACATTATCTGTTTCCACTGATAATAGCCTGTCATGTAAATTATCATCAATGTCCAAGACAGTCCAATAAGTATCTTTCCAATTCTTTCGTGTTTTGTGATAAATTGCCCTGTAATCATAAACAGGGGCACTGCACATAACGTATATCTTGCACCGCTGATCAGCCATGAGGATGAATATGTCAAAAGGAAATATGCAATCAGATTCCACAAATAAGCAGCACTAATTTTAATTTTTATCCCATATGCTATTACTGCTATATATATAAATATCAAAACAAATTCCGGTACCCATAATGCCATTCCCTCCGGTGTATACCATTTCTGAGCAGTATAACTGCTCACGTATTTTAACGTATCCCAAATAGGAACCAACCTGTTGCCCCAATGATTTTTCTGATAATAAAGAAAACGGAACGGATCTCCTTCTATCATATAATTTATCACCATATAAACCAGTGTACCCCCTATCATTGGCATACACTTAATCCCAGGCCATATGATCTCTGTAAAAATTCCTTTCCAGTCATTTCCTTTCATTCTCTTCAGCAATTGTCCACTTTCAAAAAGTTCAGCAATAACTGCTATTATAAGTAATACTCCCTGATTTCTTGTAAGACAAGCCAGAAAGCCAACAAATGCAACTTCAAAAAACCTATGCTTCCTCAAGTAATAAAAAAACATTGCAGATAATGCAAAAAACAGGGATTCTGTCATAATCGCCCCGAAAAAAAATCCAAAGGGAAAAACTGCCTGCAACATCATCGTTTTTGTTGCGCATCTTCTGTCAAATTCCAAAGTAGTTATTTTATCCAGATATACACATCCTATTGCAAAACACACAGTTGAAATCATCATTGCTGCAATTCTTGAATTATGTACAAACAGATTTAATGTCCGGATCAGCCATGGATAAAGCGGATAAAAAACCAAAAATAAATGCTGTCCATTTTCTATGGCTCCCTCATATCCTACCTCTGAAATATTAATATAATTAACAGTATCCCATCTACTCCATGCATCCAGAAAATCATTCATTTCCAATGGTTTCTGATAATCACCAAACAAACACATGATAATAACCGAGCAAAAATATACGAATATTCGAAATCCAATTGCACAGGCAAAAACCCTGGAACTTCTTTTTTCTAGAACCTGTTTCATGGCATCTCTTCTCCTCTTACATCCCAAGTCTGTTTTCAGCTTATCGTACAGAACATGACAATTGATGCTGTCCCAAACAGCAGCATAGCAACCTTCATCAGCACAGCATATCCTTTTCCTGCAGCCAAAGCCCGGTTCAGGCCCTCTGAAAGCTTTCCGAGTACTACTATCTTCAGAATCGGCACGATCAGAAAATATCTGGCATCCATACTGCAGCCAAAAGGTTCTTTATAATAGGAATAACAGATAAACAGCAGATAAAATACAAGCATTCCCAGCAGCGCCCATTCATCATGCTCTTTTTCTCTTTTTATAATCCATCTGATCATAAAAGCAATCAGCAAAATTGTCATCAGCAGATTGATGATCAGAAGTGTATAAGGAATTACCTTCCCCATTTCAAAGGAGAACTCACCAAATATTTCCGATTTCAGGAAGTAGGTAGAAAGATTATAATCTTCATATGCGTTAGCGTATGGTGACGCAATAAGATTTCCCCAGTTTATTGGGGCAAATCGCTCCCACAGAGAATGTTCCCCAGTCCATAATATATTACCCACTTCCTGCTCATTAATATAGGTAAACGGGATTCCAAACCGAATTGCATTCCTGACATAAAACCACATTCCAAGTGGTGCTGCAATCCCGGCAAATATTGCCGTCTGTCCAATATATTTCTTTACGGCATCATGATCTCCTACCATTTTTTCCAGCACCAGAATGACCAGTAATCCCATTGGAAGAATACAGCTTAAATTTGTCTGCAGTCCAAAACCAAATGCAATTGCCGTATAAATTGTATTTCTGATATTGGAATTATGATACCACTTCAAAGCCGTATAAATTTCCATTACCGCAAACAGGCAACTGAAAGCATCCTCTCCAATCCTGCCGGCAGCAAGATACATTCCCGGCAGAAATGCCACAAACCACATTGCCAGAATTTTATTTTCTGCTTTCATCTTCAACTCTTTACATAACTTTAAAGAAAACAGAAGGGTCATACAGGAGGCCATACAGGAACCAAGTTTCCCACCTATCGATCCTATGAAATAAATATTTCTATCATATGTCATAAGCTGCAGTATCTTACATACTCCTGCTGTAAAAAGATAGGAAAACGGCTGATGATACAGCTGTCCTTCATAGGTATCCGGCAATTTTCCTCTCTCTATCAGCCACATCAGGTAACTGGCCTTACTATTTTGGGTATAATCATCATAATACCAGACATCATGGACTCTGCTGAATACACCATTATAAAATGTATATCCGATCCGCATGATACAGCCAAGCCAAAGAATCCATCTGAGAATTTTTTCTTCTCTTTCCCCTCCGGAAGCCATCAGAATATCACCTACGAACAGAAACGTACCCAAAAGAATGCAGATCCACATTCCCATATGGATCTTTTCTGCCCCGATACCCTGATTAGCAATCATAGCCTGCCCTATTACCGGAATGCTTACCACCAAAAGGCAGAAAATATATTCATAAATTCTGTCTTCTGCCCTGCTCCTACACATATGCCTTATCCACATCGATCACAGCCTGATAAGCCGGATCGATCTCTGCAATCTTTTCTTTCAAATATGCTACTACCTGTTCATCCGTCATGGAATACTCATAGGGCAAAAGGATATCAAAAATCAGATTTGTATGGGTTGGTCCTTTTACGATCCTGAAATCATGGAAGCTTACCTTACCCTCCATTCCTTCTATAATTTTTTCAACCTTCTCCTTCAGTTCATTGGTCAATTCATCATTCAGACAGACAGGATCCATATGGATCACTGCGCTGCAGCTCAGTTCCTTTGTCAGACGATGCTCGATCCTGTCGATCAGATCATGCAGCTCCAACAGATTTCCTGTAGATGGTACTTCAGCATGCACGGAAAGCATAACTCTGCCAGGACCGTAATTATGTACTACCAGATCATGGATCCCCAGTATCCCCTGATCCTTATATTCCATAATGATCTCCTCCACCCGGCTTACAAATTCCGGCGTAGGTGGCTGTCCCAGCAGCGGACTGATCGTATCCTTCGCAGCACTGATTCCCGTCATACAGACAAAGGCTGCTACTACGATACCACAGAATCCATCTACCTGAATCCCGGTAAATCTGGCAAGCAGTGTAGTAGCAAGTACCACAAAGGTAGCGATCGTATCGCTCAGGCTGTCTTTCGCTGCGGCTCCCATTGTTTCACTTTCTATCCTGGCTGCAACAGATCTGTTATATGTAAACATATATACTTTTACGAGTATGGAAAAGATCAGGATCAGGATCACAAGCATACTGGCTTCTACCGGCTCCGGATGTAGGATCTTATCCACTGATGATTTGAACAGCTCAAAGGCCATGATCAGGATGATCACAGATACCAGAAATCCTGCTATGTATTCTATCCTGCCATGTCCAAAGGGATGCTCACTGTCAGGCTTCTGTCCAGACATTTTAAAACCGACCAGTGTGATGATCGATGAGCCGGCATCTGACAGGTTATTGAATGCGTCTGCTGTCACGGCAATGGATCCGCTGACTGCTCCTGCGATCGCTTTCCCTGCAAAGAGCAGCAGGTTTAAAAAGATTCCAACCGCTCCACACAGCATACCATACTCCTGCCGTACTTCCGGGTTTTCTGTCTGTTCGCGGTTTTTGATAAAAATTTTGGAAAGTAATGTAACCATATAAATTTCCCCCTGTATATTCTGTATATTTTACGTCATTTGGCTCTGAAATACAACATTTAATTAAATACCTGTTGACAAGTACAAATGTTCGTTGTAATGTTTACATATCGCATAACTATTAACTGGTCGAAGAAGAAAGGAGGGTATATACCATGATCAACCGCAGTACTTTACATTCACAATTCTATAGCTGTTTCAAAGAAGAAATTACCCTCTTGTCTGCAGGAAGTACCATTTGGAACTGACCTGATCCTTTTAACCAGACAATCTGATACTGCTGTTTACAGCTGCTATGGTAATTTCCATGGCAGCTTTTTTATTCTTACATACTGAAAAGTGAACTCACCGGCAGCTATCTTCAGTATGTTTCACTGAGGGAGGAATACATGAAAAAAATAACAACTTATCTCTGGGAGCACCGTCTTTCCTATTTTTTCGCCATTGCTTCCATGATCATCAGCGTATCTCTTGATATGCTCTCACCACAGCTTACCAGACATATCGTAGATGATGTCATTGTAGGCGGTAACATGGATCTGCTTCTGCCACTTCTGCTTGGCATACTTCTCGTAGGCGTTGGCAGATGTATTTTCCAATATACCAAAGAATTCACCTTCGATGTAACAGGATCCAGGATCATGGCAGAAATGCGTACCCGGCTGTTTGACCACATCCAGTCACTGAGTGCAGATTTCTTTGATGAAACCGGAACCGGTGAACTGATGAGCCGGATCAAGGATGACATTGACAGGATCTGGGACTGCTTTTCCTTCGTGGGAATGCTGATCCTTGAAGTCATAATCCACACTTTCATCGTGCTGTTCTGTATGTACAGTCTTGACTGGCGTCTTGCACTGCTTCCCACGCTCTGTATGATCGCCTCTGCCTGCATTGCCATTACCATGGAAAACAGGCTTGGTTCTATCTATGAGGCCATCAGTGAGGAAAATGCCACCTTAAATACGGTTGCCGAGGAAAATCTTGCCGGTGTCCGAACCGTAAAGGCATTTGCAAGAGAAAAATTTGAAATTGGGAAATTTTTATCCCATAATAAACGCTACTATGACCTGAATATGGAGCAGTCAAAGGTTTTCGTAAAGTACTCTCCCTATATCAGTCTGATCACCAAACTGCTTCCTCTTGCCATGCTGATGATCGGCGGTGTATTTGTCATGAAAGGAGAAATTTCCCTTGGAACCCTCTCTGCCTTTCTCGCCTACTCAATGAATATTGTATGGCCTATGGAAATGCTTGGCTGGCTGACTAACTCCCTTTCAAGCGGTATTGCCTCCAACAAAAAGTTAAAAGCAATTTATGCGAAAACGGCAAGCATTAAAGATCCTGAAAACCCGGTCATCCTTCCTTCCGTAAAGGGAAAAGTAGAATTCTCCCACGTCTCTTTTCATAAGGCTGACGGTTATGAAATCCTTCACGATATTTCCTTCTGTGTAGAACCCGGCAGGACAATTGGTATCATGGGTGCTACTGGAGCCGGCAAAAGTTCTATCATCCACCTTCTCCAGCGTCTTTATGATGTATCAGAAGGTGCCGTTTATCTGGATGACATAGATATCAGAAAGCTCTCCCTGAAGCAGCTTCGCAGTTCAGTTTCTCCGGTTATGCAGGACGTATTCCTGTTCTCTGATACGATCCAGGAAAATGTAAAGCTTGGCAAGAAAAATGAACTCTCTGCAAATGCTGTCAGATCTGCGATTCAGAATGCCCAGGCGAAAAGCTTCGTGGAAAAAATGTCCCTGCAGTACGATACCGTCATTGGAGAACGTGGTGTTGGGCTCTCCGGTGGACAGAAACAGCGTATCACAATTGCCAGAGCCTTTGCCAAAAAGGATCCTGTACTTGTTATGGATGATTCAACTTCTGCCCTTGATATGGAAACCGAGCAGAATATCCACGAAACACTGCAGTCACTTTCCGATACCACCAAGATCATCATCGGTCACCGGATCAGTGCTGTCTGTCATGCCGATGAAATTATCATCCTGGAAAATGGCAGTATTGCCGAGCGTGGTACCCACCAGTCTCTGCTTGCCAGGAAAGGACTGTATTATAAAACATATCTTGCCCAGTATGGACAAGGCACAGAATTAAAGGAAAAGGAGGGACTCACCCATGAGTGTTAATTCCTATAAAGAAGATGAGCATTCCACAGGAACCAGCAAACGGAATACCTTAAAACGTCTGTTCTCCTATCTGCTCTTCTATAAAAAGAAAATTACATTTGTTCTTGTGATCATGGGCTTCTGTGTTGTTGTATCCCTGCTGAATCCCCTGTTCATGGAATATGCCATTGACAACGATATTACATCCGGTAATATGTCAGGTCTTGTCCGGCTTATTCTGACTGCTGCTGTTCTAAATCTGCTGATGGTTGCCGGGATCAGACTTCGTATGTATCTCATGGCAGACATTACAAACAGCATTCTGGTTACGATAAGACAGGAACTGTATACCCATATCCAGACACTGGATTTTAACTTCTTTGACAGCCGTCCTACCGGTAAGATCCTGTCGAGGATCATCGGTGATATCAATTCCCTTAAGGATGTCCTTGGCAATTTTGTTACTACCATGATCCCTGATCTGCTGACCGTCATTGCTGTAGCCGGGATCATGCTGGTCAAAAATCCGCCTCTTGCCCTGGCAGCCCTCTGTTCACTTCCGCTAATGGCTCTTGGTATGTGGCTGATCCAGACGATCTCCCACAAACGCTGGCAGATCTTCCGTAAGAAAGCTTCCAACCTGAATGCCTTTATCCATGAAGATATTTCCGGCATCCGGGTCATCCAGAGCTTTACGGCTGAGCAGGAAACTGCAGAAACCTTCCGTGAGCTGGTAAAAGAACACAGACATTCTTTCATAAGCGCATGCCGCATGAATGACAGTCTTGGCTCCATTATTGATTTTTCCTGGGGTCTTGGTGTTGCTGCCATGTACTTTGTCGGCATCCGCATTCTTGGTACAGATCAGGTATCCCTTGGTACCTTTATCGCCTTTGGCACTTATATCGGTATGTTCTGGAGTCCGATCATGAACCTGAGTAATTTTTATAACCAGATCATCACCAATCTTGCAGCTGCTGAACGTATCTTTGAGGTACTCGATACCAAACCTGAAATTACGGATGAAAACGATTCTGTCATGCCTCCCATGAAAGGGGATGTCGTTTTCCAGAACGTATGCTTTTCCTATGACAATAAGGTTAACGTCCTGCAAAATGTATCCTTCCATATCCATCCCGGGGAAACAATTGCCCTGGTTGGTCCAACCGGTGCCGGTAAGACAACCATTGTCAACCTGATCAGCCGTTTTTATGATGTCCAGAAGGGTGCTGTACTGATCGATGGCATTGATGTCCGCAGCGTCACTACCTTAAGTCTTCGCAGTCAGATGGGTATTATGACGCAGGATAATTTCCTGTTTACCGGCACTATCCGCGACAATATTCGCTATGGAAGGCTGGATGCCACAGATGATGAGATCATTGCAGCAGCCAAGGCAGTCCATGCTCATGAATTTATCATGAAGCTCGAAAAGGGCTATGACACTGAGCTGAAGGAACGTGGCGGCGGTCTGTCTGTTGGTCAGAAACAGCTTCTTGCTTTCGCCAGGACCATGATCTCTGATCCTTCTATCCTGATCCTGGATGAAGCAACCTCAAGCATCGACACCAATACAGAGCTACTTGTCCAGGAGGGAATCGAGACCCTGTTGCAGGGACGTACCTCTTTCGTGATCGCACACAGACTGTCTACTATCCAGAAAGCTGACCGAATCTTTGTCATTGATCAGGGTGGCATCCTGGAAGAGGGAAACGCCCATGAATTATTAGAAAAAAAAGGAGCCTATTACAGACTCCACATGGCACAAATGGCACTGCCTGTATCATAGATACAGCAGTGCCACTCCTGATTTCTTTCCCGGCATCCCAAAACTCTGCCTAAAACTCTGTCGTCCACTCGTGCTCGCCGCCCCAGTCTCCGATCAGCTCAGTCACAGTTCCCTCCGGGTTCTCCACTCTTGTTTCGAAACGATAATTCATCTGCGGTACATATTCTCCATTGATCTTGACATTACTGTAGAGATAAATGAATTCATATACTGTATGGGGGAAATACTCACCACTTTCAGAAGAAGGCTCATAGGAAATACAGATTCTCTGTACTCCTGCATCCTCCTGCTTGGCTGTCCAGATATTGATCACATCTGATTTGTTCCCACATTCTTTAAAATCTGCAAAAGCAAACTGATAGCTGCCATCTGCATAAAGGATCTTCATTTTGTCACAGTTTACCGGAATGTAGGTTGCTCCCTTCCAGTACTCCATGGTTCCATTCATAAAGGCATCCCTGATTGCCAGATACTCTTCACTATTCATAAACTCCTTGATCGGTTCAAAGCTGCCGGAGCGGAAGATCTCAAATGCACCGGCAAAAAGCTGCTGGGCTTCCTGCGCCTTCTGTACACAGGTGCTTAACTGCCGCAGCTCTGCATTGTCTCCGATCTCAACAATCCGGGAAAGCAGTCCCGCATAATCATCCAGATGCTTCACTTCAAGCCACAGAGCAGCAAGCTTCGGTGCTGCCAGCTTCTGGATCTCTGCAAGAAGCTGATCGGATGGCTGACTATCATATACCAGCAGAAGTCTCAGCATCATATCCTGATATTCTTCATAACCGCAGGAATCACTTTCGGTTCCATTACAGAGTAACTCCCCCTGCTCACTGTCTTCTCCGAGAAGTCTGTCATAGCAGGCATCCAAAAGCGTATATACATCCTGATTAGCTGCATCCTTTTCCAGTACAGACACACATTTGCCCAATGTATCCAGTGTACAATTCTGACTATTGATATCATCTACTGCTTCATTTAATAGTACTGTACAATAATACTGCAGCAGGCTTTCATCCTGTGTAGTCTCCCAGCCCTGATACAGGATCTGCTCTGCCGCCATCGTATCTTCCTTGGTCAGATAAGCACCTGCCATAGAACGATAAGCCTGTACAGAGGAAGAATCTATCTTCAATGCCTCCTGACAGGATGCAATAGCATCATCATAGGCTTCCGTTTCTATATAGGCATTCGCTTCCTTAAGCTGCCTGGCTACCTGTACTCCTGGCAGAAGCCGGTAGATCAGTACACCTGCTACAGCAATCACAGCTACACAAAACACTGAAAAAACAATCTTTTCGATCATCACAATCCTTTTTCTTTTCTTCTTGCGCTTTGCTCTTGCCTCATTTCTTTCTCTAACTCTTCTTAACTCTTTCTCTTCCATCTCAAACCTCTGATAAATAAACAAACAACCAACTTCTCTTATGTTATCATAGAAAAAAGACATTGACAAATTTTTTTATCTTCTTTTTTCTCTTCTGCTCCTCTCTGTCCTACGACCAGAGCTGTTTCGTCCATGACCTCTGCTGTCCCGGCATCCCTCGCCGTTTCGCCTGCCATCGCTGTCCCGGCGTCCCTCGCTGTTCCGTCTGCCATCGCTGCCCCGGCGTCCCCCGCTGTTCCGTCTGCCATCGCTGCCCCGTCTTCTGACTCTGTCAAAGAATGATCTTTCCTCCTGGAGTTCTTCCGGCTCTTCACCCACATTCATATACAGAAGAGCCGCTGCAATCGTAATGGGATCTGTTTCCTTCTTTGCAGCCTCTCTTTCGATCATACCCCGCAGACGCTCCAGATCCTTTTCTGTATAAATCTCCGTGGCTGCAGCAAATACTTTTTTCGCTTTGGCAGATAAAATATCCTTCGGTGCAGGCAGCCTTCTTTCCTGTATCGTTGTGTGGCAGATCCTTTCAATGTCTCTGATCTTGTAGATTTCCCTGCCACTGACCAGTGTAAAGGAACGGCCTGTCCTGCCGGCACGTCCGGTTCTGCCAATACGGTGTACATAATATTCAATATCTTCCGGTACGTCATAGTTAAATACGGCGTCCACACCACTGACATCTATCCCTCTGGCCGCTACATCAGTAGCGATCAGGAAATTACAGCGTCCATTCCGGAAAGAATTCATAACCGTATCCCTCTGATACTGGGAAAGATCCCCGTGAAGTCCTTCTGCCTGATATCCTCTTTCCTTCAGGAATTCTGCCATCTCATCAACCATCTTTTTGGTATTACAAAAGATCAGTCCCCTTACCGGCTGATAGTAATCAAGCAGTCTGCAGATCGCCTCCTTTTTATCCTGTCTTGCAATTTTGTAATAGGCCTGTTTTATTGCTGATACTGTGATCTCCTTAGGTGTCACACGAATATATTCTGCATCTTCACTTTGGTATTCATGGGTAATCTGCAGGATTGCTTCCGGCATAGTTGCAGAAAACAATGCCATCTGATGCTCCTCTGGCATATCCTTCAGAATGGTCTCAATGTCCTCCCTGAATCCCATATTCAGCATTTCATCTGCTTCATCCAGTACGATCATGCGGATTTCCCTGGTCTTGATCGTATGCCTGCGCATATGATCCATCACACGTCCCGGTGTTCCCACAACAATCTGTACACCGCTGCTCAGCGCTCTGATCTGTCTGTTAATATCCTGGCCGCCATAAACCGGTAACACTTTGATCCCATGCTTATATCTGGCCAGTTTTCTGATCTCCTCTGCCGCCTGGATTGCCAGTTCTCTGGTCGGGCAGAGTACGATCCCCTGCAGCTTCTTCAATTCCGGATCCACTCTCTGGATCATCGGAATCCCAAAGGCTGCTGTCTTACCGGTTCCAGTCTGTGCCTGCCCGATAATATCCCTCCCCTCCAACATTACCGGGATCGCCTTTTCCTGAATTGGAGACATGGTTTCAAATCCCATAGAGAGAACTGCCCTTAAAATATCTTCATCTATCGCTGCATCTTGAAATGCCATTCCAGCATCCTGATCTGGCACTCCATGATCCTTTATCATCTGTTCTGCCGTTTCCTTCTTTGTTACATTCTTTTCCTTTGCTTCCTGCATCTTAACTTCCTGATCCATAAAAACCTCTTTCTCTTTCTTTTGCTCCGATGCCATGTCCACTTCACTCAAATCTCTGTCCGCAGGCAGATACACGTTGATTCTGCAATCATTCTCCGTATACAGGGCAACGAAAAAGGCAACACCTTGATAAAGTGCTGCCTTATCACAACATGACCAATTGTATCTGTTATTACGTGTTCTGTCAAGAAGAAAAAATCATCTTTCTGGTTTCTCTTCTGGTTTCTTTGCATTTTCTGTATCATTCAGGAATTCTTCGATCAGGAAACGGGGTCTTGCTTTTGTTTCCAGATAAATCTTACCAATATATTCTCCGACTACACCAAGCGATAAAAGGATCAGTCCTCCGATAGCCCAGACGGAAACCATAAGTGTAGTCCATCCTACAATCGTTGCTCCCATGAAATGTCTGACAAGGGAATAGATCAAAATCCCAATACTTACTAGAAAAATAAAAAATCCAAGGAACGTGATCATCCTGATCGGCTTGGTGCTTAAAGATGTGATCCCCTCTATTGCAAAAGAAAGCATCTTGCCAAGAGGATACTTACTCTCTCCTGCAAATCTCTCTCCCCTTTCGTAATAAACCACATCTGTGGAATATCCGATCATCGGTACGATACCACGAAGGAACAGATTGACCTCCCGAAACTCGGCTAGTCCCTCCAGTGCCCTTTTACTCATCAGTCTGTAGTCCGCATGATTAAATACCGTATTGACTCCCATGGTGTTCATCAGTTTATAGAAGCCCTCTGCAGTCGCCTTTTTGAAAAAGGTGTCCTTCGCACGGCTGCTTCTCACACCATATACAATATCTGTTCCATTCAGATATTTCTCAACCATTTCATCAATGGCATTGATATCATCCTGCAGGTCTGCATCCATGGAAATAGCCATATCTGCATGATCCTTTACTGTCATCAGTCCTGCCAGGAGCGCATTCTGATGCCCCCTGTTCCGGCTTAAGTTTACCCCGCCAAAAACCGGGTCTTCTTCATGAAGTCTCCTGATGATCTCCCATGTTCTGTCTTTGGAGCCATCATTGACAAATATGATCCTGCTCTCTGGATCGATCTTTCCTGCCCTTACCAGTGTCGAGAGTTTTTCCTTCAGGCGCTTTGAAGTTTCGGGAAGTACCTCCTGTTCATTGTAACAGGGAATTACCATATAGAGTTTATTTCTCATGAGCCCTCTCCTTCTTACGTCCTTTTTCCCCTGACTGTTTTCTATCATTTTTGCCATTAAGCAGCATAATGATCGAAGTTATGATACCGCCACATGCAACAGCGATCACAAGAACCCAGATAAGCATAGCATTGGAATCCCCCGTTGCTGCGCATCTGATCCATTCATTTCCTATTAATTCCACTCTGAACTCCAACCTTTTTTAATCTGTTTTTATCAGTATACTTTCTATTGTCCTAAAAGTAAAGAACCCTGATGCAATACGCACCAGAGTTCTTTCTTTTGTTATACCTTGATTCTGTTTCCAGAATATCCATTCCACATTAATTAAGCGTTAACAATCTTTCCGAAGTCAGGCTTAAGAGCTGCTCCACCGATCAGACCACCATCGATGTCATCCTTGGAAAGGAGTTCTGCTGCATTACCTGCATTCATGGATCCGCCATACTGGATACGAACTGCTTCAGCTGTAGGAGCATCATACATTTCTGCAATAACGTCACGGATCATCTTACATACTTCCTGTGCCTGGTCAGCTGTAGCTGTCTCACCTGTTCCGATAGCCCAGATAGGCTCGTAAGCAATAACAAGCTCTTTAACCTGATCAGCAGTTACATCTGTAAGATCCCACTTGATCTGTCTTGCGATCCACTCCTTGTATGTGCCAGCCTTACGAAGTGCAAGGGACTCACCACAGCAGAGAATCGGCTTAAGTCCAGCAGCAAATGCCTTCTTAACCTTAGCATTGATCAGGATGTCGTTCTCACCGAAAATATCTCTTCTCTCAGAATGTCCAATGATGATATATTCAACACCAGCATCCTTGAGCATAGGAGCAGAAATCTCACCTGTGAAAGCTCCCTTATCTTCGATATAGAAGTTCTCAGCGCCTAACTTAACGTTGGTTCCCTTAATAGCTTCTGCTACAGGTACGATATCGATTGCAGGTACGCAGTATACTACATCTACATCATCATTCTTTACTAAATCTTTCAGTGTTGCGCAAAGCTCAACTGCCTGGCTGGGAGTCATGTTCATCTTCCAGTTGCCGGCAATAATTCTTCTTCTTGCCATTTTATTATCCTCTTTCTAAATTTAATATTGCATTCACTAAGTTGCTTTCGGTTATTTGTCGTCAGCAGCTGCTACACCAGGAAGCTCCTTACCTTCAAGGAACTCAAGGGAAGCTCCACCACCAGTTGAAATATGGCTCATCTTGTCAGCGAAACCAAGCTGGTTAACTGCTGCTGCAGAATCACCACCACCAATGATTGTAGTTGCATCTGTTTCTGCAAGAGCCTTAGCTACTGCGATAGTTCCCTTTGCAAGAGTAGGGTTCTCGAATACACCCATAGGTCCGTTCCAAACAACAGTCTTAGCAGACTTAACAGCATCAGCATAGAGGGCTGCTGTCTTGGTTCCGATATCAAGACCTTCCTTATCAGCAGGGATCTTGTCAGCATCTACTACTTCTACCTCAATAGGAGCATCGATAGGATTCGGGAACTCTGCAGCTACTGTAGTATCGATAGGAAGAAGCAGCTTCTTACCGAGCTTCTCAGCCTTATCCATCATTTCCTTACAGTAATCAATCTTCTCATCATCAACCAGAGACTTACCGATTTCATATCCTTTAGCCTTTAAGAAGGTAAATGCCATACCACCACCAATGATCAGTGTATCGCACTTCTCAAGAAGGTTATTGATAACGTTCAGCTTGTCTGCAACCTTAGCACCACCAAGGATTGCTACGAAAGGTCTTACCGGATTCTCTACTGCGTTTCCAAGGAAGTTGATTTCCTTCTGCATCAGATAACCAACTACACAGGAACCACCCTTAGCACGAACAAACTTGGTAACACCGGCTACGGATGCATGTGCTCTGTGGGAAGATCCGAAAGCATCACATACATAATCATCACAAAGGTCAGCCAGTTCCTTGGAGAACTCTTCTCCATTCTTGGTCTCCTCTGCACCACGGAAACGTGTATTCTGAAGCAGAACAACATCGCCATCCTTCATAGCTGCAACAGCCTCTGTAGCAGCAGATCCTGTTACATTGTAATCTGCTACAAAGTTTACAGGCTTGCCAAGTTTCTCAGAAAGTCTCTTTGCTACAGGTGCAAGAGATTCTCCTTCGTTAGGGCCATTCTTAACCTTTCCAAGATGGGAGCAAAGGATTACCTTTCCGCCATCTGCAAGCAGCTTGTTGATTGTAGGAAGAGCTGCTACGATACGTGTCTCATCTGTAATCTCACCATTCTTTAAAGGAACGTTGAAGTCACATCTTACAAGGACACGTTTGCCTTTTACGTTGATATCATCAACTGATTTCTTATTTAATCCCATGATTCAATCCTCCAAATTTATTAAAGCATTATCCCGTACAAAAAAGGTCCGGTCCATAAGACCGGACCTTTAGACAGGTCTTTCTTTCAGATACTTATAACTGAATTAGCCTAACTCAGCGAAGTACTTAATTGTACGAACCATCTGGCTTGTGTAGGAGTTCTCATTGTCATACCAAGAAACAACTTCTACCTGTGTCTTTCCATCCGGAAGAGGGCTAACCATTGTCTGTGTAGCATCGAATAAGGAACCGAATCTCATTCCAACGATATCGGAAGAAACGATCTCTTCTTCGTTGTAACCGAAGGATTCTGTAGCCTGAGCCTTCATAGCTGCGTTAACTTCTTCCTTGGTAACTGCCTTGTCTACTACTGCGAATAACAGTGTTGTAGATCCTGTAGGGGTAGGAACACGCTGTGCAGCACCGATCAGCTTGCCGTTCAGTTCAGGAATAACAAGTCCGATTGCCTTAGCAGCACCTGTTGAGTTGGGAACGATATTTACAGCGCCTGCACGGCTTCTTCTCTTGTCGCCCTTTCTCTGAGGTCCGTCAAGGATCATCTGATCGCCTGTGTAAGCGTGGATTGTGCACATAATACCAGACTCGATAGGAGCAAGGTCATTTAATGCCTTAGCCATAGGAGCTAAGCAGTTTGTTGTACAAGAAGCTGCAGAGATGATCTTGTCATCCTTTGTCAGTGTCTCGTGGTTTACATTGTAAACGATTGTAGGAAGATCATTTCCAGCAGGAGCGGAAATAACAACCTTCTTAGCACCAGCATTGATATGAGCCTGTGCCTTAGCCTTAGAGGTATAGAATCCAGAACACTCAAGAACAACGTCTACACCGATCTCGCCCCAAGGACAATTGTTTGCATCGGGCTCTTTGTAGATCTTGATTGTCTTACCCTTAACGGTAATTGTTCCAGCTTCGTCATCAGCAGTAACCTGATCCTCTTCTCCGATAGCTACATATCTGCCCTGTGAAGAGTCATATTTTAATAAGTGTGCTAACATAGAAGGTGTTGTTAAGTCGTTGATTGCAACTACTTCATAACCTTCAGCACCAAACATCTGTCTGAATGCCAGACGACCAATACGGCCAAAACCATTAATTGCTACTTTTACTGCCATTTTAGTTTCCTCCTAAAATTGAATAAATTTTATATTATTTCGCCATCCAGGAAAACTTATCTTCCATAGATTGACAAAATTTTATCAGCACGATTATTTTACCTAATTTGTCCGGAAAGTGCAAGATGTAAATTTAAAAATATTCCTGTTTCCCTGTAAATTTAATGTAATTTTTATAAATCCCCCTCTTTTCTCTTCTGATTCATTGCATTTTCCTAGAAAATCCACTAGACTTGGGATTAAGAAGAAGAGAATGGAGGTCATTTACTTTGACGATCACCGCAGACTATCATTTACACACCCACAATTCCGGCGACAGTACGGCACCCATGGAGGACATGATAAAGAAGGGGATTTCTCTCGGGCTCACTACCATGTGCTTTACCGAACATATGGATATGGACTATGTGTACGGAAAACCCGAGGAAGCCGGTATGTTTGAATTAAACACCGATTCCTACCTGTATGAACTGGCTACCTTAAAAGAAAAATATGAAAATCAGATCCAAATCCTCTTTGGTGTGGAGCTCGGAATCCAGCCTCATCTCCAGAAGGAACTGAACCGGTATTCCAGAAGCTACCCTTTTGATTTCATCATAGCTTCTTCCCATATCTGCCACGGAAGGGATCCCTACTATCCGTCCTTTTATGAGGGGCGCAGTGACGAAGAAGCCTACCGGGAATATTTTTCTTCCATCCTTGAGAATCTGGATGTCTTCAGCAATTTTGATGTCTACGGTCATTTGGATTATGTTGTCCGCTATGGAGCAAGCAGGGATAAGGATTACTGCTATGAAAAATATCAGGATATCTTCGATAAGATTCTGATCCGTCTTCTGGAAATGGAACGTGGCATTGAATTAAATACCGCTGGACTCCGCAAAGGAATGAAGGATGTTCACCCCTGCACAGGCGTTTTAAAGCGCTATAAGCAGCTTGGCGGTGAGATCATCACGATCGGTTCAGATGCTCACGACCCGTCCGCTATCGCCGGTGATTTTGACAGGGCTGCTGACGTTCTGCGTGAATGCGGTTTCAGTTATTACACTACCTTTGAAAACCGGATCGCCGATTTCCACTGCCTGTAATTAAGGCGGCCTCATCCTTCGATGCTGCCGCCTCCAAGTACATATTCTCCATCATAAAATACGACAGCCTGTCCGGGTGTTACCGCCCTGACGGGCTTTTCAAATTCACAGAAGATCCTGTCTTCTCCTGCTTTCCTTATCCGGCACCATTCTCCCGGATGGGAATATCTGATCTTGGCAAATACACGCCTTTCCTCCGTCAGATCCGGAATGCTCATGTAGTTGATATGGCTGCAGGTCAGGTGATCTGTCATCACATCTTCCGCTTCTCCAATTACTACTTCATTGGCCTCCGGTCGGATTTCTGTCACAAAAACCGGATGTCCCATGGCAATGCCAAGTCCTTTTCTCTGTCCGATCGTATAATGGGTGATACCGAGATGTCTGCCGATCACTGTACCGTCCTTTAAAACAAAGTTTCCTTCTCCCGATACCTTTCCTCTTCTTTCCCTTTCAATAAAACCTGCATAATCTCCATCCGGTACAAAGCAGATATCCTGGCTGTCCGGCTTATAGGCCACTGGCAGATCATTTTCAACTGCCATTTTCCGGATCTCATCCTTATGATAAGCCCCTACCGGCATCAGCGTATGGGAAAGCTGATCCTGGGTCAGATTATAAAGTGCATAGGTCTGATCCTTCCTTGCCGTTACGGAATTGCGGATCGCATACCTGCCATTCGGAAGCTGCTCAATCCTTGCATAATGACCGGTAGCGATATAATCTGCGCCAATCTCCAGACTTCTCTGCAAGAGGGACTCCCACTTCACATAACGGTTACAGGCAATACAGGGGTTTGGTGTCCTTCCCTGCAGATATTCACAGGTAAAATAGTCCATGACCTTTTCCCGGAACTCCTGCTTGAAATTCATCACATAATAGGGAATATCCAGTACCTGTGCCACTCTTCTGGCATCCTCAACTGCTGAGAGTCCGCAGCATCCACCGTGTTCCTCTTTCAGTGCCTGCTCTTCATCCTGCCAGATCTGCATGGTCACACCGATCACATCATATCCCTGTTCTTTTAAAAGCAGGGCGGCTACAGATGAATCTACGCCGCCCGACATTCCAACTACAACCTTCTTTTTCATAAAAGCTTTAATACTCTTCCTCTTCCGCTTCCTCGCCCTCATGGATATCTGACTTGGGTTTGGAAAGACCTTCGATGGTTATGTGGTTCTTTTCTGCATAGTCCCAGAGTGCTGCATGAATCGCCTCTTCTGCCAGCAGGGAACAGTGCACCTTAACCGGCGGAAGTCCGTCAAGTGCTTCCATAACCGCCTTATTAGTCACTTCCATGGCTTCTTTAATACTCTTACCCTTAACAAGCTCAGTTGCCATGCTGCTGGTCGCTACAGCTGCACCGCAGCCGAATGTCTTGAATTTGCAATCCCTGATGATCTGATTGTCATCAATATCCAGATAGATACGCATAATATCGCCGCATTTTGCATTTCCAACAGTACCTACACCGCTGGCATTCTCAATCTCGCCCACATTTCTCGGGTTATTAAAATGGTCCATTACCTTTTCACTGTACATGCTTCTTTTCCTCTTTCTTAATAAAGTCTTCGTAAAGCGGTGACATACTGCGGAGTCTTTCCACAATTCCCTTCAGTTCATCTGCCACAAAATCAATTTCTTCCTTTGTATTCTCCTCACTTAACGTCATGCGCAGGGATCCATGTGCGATCTCGTGAGGCAGTCCTATCGCCAGAAGGACATGGGAGGGATCCAGCGAACCTGATGTACAGGCTGAACCGCTCGAAGCACAGATTCCTTTCATATCCAGCATGATCAGCAGGGATTCTCCCTCAATGAACTGAAAGCTGAAGTTTACATTGTTCGGCAGTCTGTCTGTTCTGTGTCCATTCAGTCTACAGTAGGGAATTTCCTTCTCTATTCTTTCGATCAGATAATCACGAAGCTCTGTCTCTTTCCTGGTACGCTCTTCCATATTGGCAAAGTTCTTCTTTACTGCAGCAGCAAGTCCGACAATACCTGGAATATTCTCTGTACCGGCACGGCGGCTTCTCTCCTGTGCTCCGCCATGTACAAAGGAACGGATCTTAACACCTTTTCTGATATATAAGAAACCAATACCCTTGGGACCATTGATCTTATGTCCGCTGGCAGACATCATGTCGATGGGAAGTTCATCCACTCTTGTCTGCACATGTCCATAGGCCTGTACTGCATCCGTATGGAACAGAATGCCGTGCTCTCGGGCAATTTCTCCGATCTCCTTAATAGGTTGAATCGTTCCGATCTCATTATTTGCAAACATCACAGAGATCAGGATCGTATCCGGACGGATTGCCTTTTTCAGCTCATCCAGTTTAAGTACCCCATTTTCATCTACATCAATATAGGTAATGGAAAATCCTCTTTTTTCCAGATATTCGCAGGTATGCAGAATCGCATGATGCTCGATCTTCGAGGTAATAATGTGCTTTCCTTTGCTCTCATAAGCCTCTGCAGTCGCAACTAATGCCCAGTTGTCAGATTCGGAGCCACCTGCTGTAAAGTAGATCTCCTGTGCCGATGCACCAATGCTCCCTGCAATCTCCTCTCTGGCCTCTGTCATGGCTTTTTTACTCTCTGCTCCAAGAGAATAAATGCTGCTGGCATTTCCATAATACTCTGTAAAATAGGGCAGCATGGCATCCACCGCTTCTTGTGCGGTTTTGGTCGTTGCTGCATTATCAAGATAGATCAGCTTATTCATTTTGATCATTAAATCCTTTCTCTGTTTGCCCTAGTAATCAAGTAGGTTGTCTCGCAACAATATACCATTTCTTCCCTGTTCTGTCAATTTCCAACTCTGCATATATTAGCATTAACACCTGCAGGAGATGATATCCTTTCATGCGCCATTTCTCACTGAAAAATCCTCTGGTTTTCGGGACGGTCGTTTTAACCATCACCGGCTTTGTCAGCCGGTTTATCGGCTTTTTTTACCGTATCTTTCTGTCAAGGGTCTTTGGAGCAGAAGGTATGGGGATCTATCAGCTTACTGCCCCTGTGCTCGCACTCACCTTTGCTCTTTCTGCTGCCGGGATCCAGACCGCCATCTCCAAGTTTGTGGCAAGAGAAACCTCTACCAGAGATTATCGGTATTCTTTTGTTTATTTATTCTCCGGTCTTACTCTTTCCCTTGCGCTCTCCATTCTGTGTGCTGGCTTTGTTTACTGCTTTTCAGAACAGATCGCCGTACGCTTTCTTATGGAAGACAGGACTGCTCCTCTTCTTCGCATTATCGCTCTTTCCATTCCCATGGCTGCCGTTCATTCCTGCATCAACGGTTATTTCTACGGGATTAAAAAAACCGGCATCCCTTCGATCTGTCAGCTCTCCGAACAGCTCATGCGGGTTGGCAGTGTTTATGTGATCTATGTCCTATGTCAGAAAAGAGGATACTCTCCAACAATCAGCTTTGCTGTCATTGGTCTGGTCATTGGTGAATGTGCTTCTATGCTGGTGTCCCTGATCGCTGCCTGGGCTCACTTCTCTGGAAAATTGAATACATCATCTGCCTCTTCAAATGTGCCTGTCCATCTGCACCGCGCTCTTTCTGATATGCTTCATCTGTCCATTCCACTATCTGCCAACCGTGTGATCATCAATTTTCTGATGAGTGTAGAAGCTGTTTTCATCCCGGCGCAGCTCCTGAGATACGGATATGCTCATCAGGCGGCTCTCAGTATCTACGGTGTTCTGACCGGTATGTCCCTGCCGCTGATTCTGTTTCCAAGTGCCATTACAGGCTCTGTCTGTGTCCTGCTTCTTCCTGTCGTTTCGGAAGCGGATGCCACCGGCAATCAACATATAGTAGAAAAGGCGATTCAAAAATCTGTCAAATATGGTTTTCTTCTGGGCAGCGTCTTTACTCTGATCTTTTTCCTTGGCGGCTCTTTTCTTGGAAATCTTCTCTATCAGAACGAAGCTGCCGGCCGCTTCATCAGCGTTCTCGGATTTCTCTGTCCTTTAATGTATATTGCATCTACCCTGAGCAGCATCCTGAATGGTCTTGGCAAAACAGGTCTGACCTTTCTGTACAGCATGATCAGCCTGCTGGTCCGTCTGTTCTTCGTCTTTTTCCTGATTCCTGTAATGGGAATTAATGGTTACCTCCTTGGACTTCTGGCAAGCCAGCTTGTCCAGACCCTGCTCTGCCTGTATGCGGTACGTGATTATGGAAGTGCTCCCGGCTTCCACTGATTATCATATATTACAAGAATACGTCCTCTTTTTACTGATACCGATGCTGCCTGTCCGGTAAATTCATTACTGACTCCTATCGGGAAGTTATCAGAAAGAACCGCATCTGCTATTTCATATTTCAGGTTCTGCAGAGTCACACCTTCTGCCTTTTCCCCGTAAGAAAAAACAGATACATAACCGTCTGCTCCTTCGGGAAAACAAATCTTTTCTCCTCCGCTGATCATTGTGATCACCTGTTTCTTTCCTATCAGCCAGCCTCTGGCACCATGCTTCTGCAGATAAGAAAGGCACTGCACATTAGCATAGCTGTGATCCACTCTTCCACCAAGACCGCCATATAGATAAAAATACCGGTAACCTCTTTTCAACCCTTCTTTGATGCCGGAAAGCGTATCCGTATCATCCTTTTCCGGCTGCAGTACGACTTTTTCTTTACATTCCGGAATATAATGCAGGGAATCAAAATCACCGATTGCCAGGTCTACCCTGCCATCCTTCACATACTCATAGCCTCCGTCTACAGCTATGACAAAATCTTCCTTTTTCAAAGGTAACAAGAGCCGGCTGCATTCGCCGGCTCCTATGATATAACATATTTTCTGCTGCAAAATTAATCCTCTCTTAACTGAAACTTTTCTACCAGTCCCTTCAATGTAACCGACTGCGCTGACAGCTCCTGGCTGGTTGCAGAGGTTTCCTCCGCTGCTGCAGAATTGTTCTGGATCACACCGCTGATCTGGTTGACGCTCTGCTCAATCTCCTTCACAGAAGCAGCCTGCTTATCAGAAGCTGTTCTGATCGTGGCAACTGCATCTACCAGCTTATCCATCTCGTCGCTCACCTTATTCAGTGCCTCTGCGGTATCTGCGGTAATATCATTGCCACTCTTTACTTCGCTGATTGCTTCATCAATCAGTTTCTTCGTGGTAACTGCACTTGCAGAGCTGTCTTCTGACAGCTTGCGGATCTGGTCTGCCACAACTGCGAAGCCCTTGCCAGCCTCTCCCGCTCTCGCCGCTTCGATCGCTGCATTCAGGGAAAGGAGATTCGTCTGGGATGCAATTTCCTCAATATCTGCAATGATCTCTTCAATCTTGCCGGAAGTCTCCTTGATCTTCTCCATGGCTGCTGTCAGCTCTGCCATCTTCTGCTTACTTATCTGTGCCTGTTCACCGATGATCTTAGCATTCTCATGTACCTTGTCCGTAGTTTCTGTATTCCTTACTACCTGACTAGTTACTTCAGTAACAGTTGCAAGCAATTCTTCTACTACAGCTGCCTGATCTGTCGCTCCCTGTGCCAGTTCCTGAGAGCTGGATGCCAAGTCATGGGATCCAGCAGACACCTGCTCGGCTGCTGCATCAATATCTCCCATAGTATCACTGAATTCTTTCACAAGGTTCACAAGTTCTTCAAGCACGATGGCATAGCTTCCAACATAAGCCTCCTTGTGCTTGCTCCTGACATTAAAATTACCCTTAGCAAATTCTCCAAGGATCTCTGTCAGATCACCGATCACTGTCCGCAGATTATCAAATGCTCTCCGGAAGCTTTCAGCGAGCTTTCCAAGTTCATTGTCTTCATTATATGTAATCTCTGCGTCCAGCTTTCCTTCAGCCAGACTGTTCACAGCCTCTCCCATCTCAGCAATGGGCGCAAATAATTTCCTGGTCAGAACACCATATCCCTTCACTGCAATCACAATATTTATGATCAACAAAAGGCCATGAACAATAATATTGATCACCTTATTACCAACCCCTGCCATACCGAGAATCGCATATAATTCTGATACACAGCATACCCCGATCAGCAACATAAAAATCTTCTTTAACTTCTGTGCAAAACTATCCTTTCCTTTCAATGCTATAACCTCCACCCTGACATATTAACGTTTGTTCACAGATCAACCTTTTAAAATCAGATATGCATTTCACTGATTTACAGATTTTGATCCCGAAATCGTTCTTATTATAGCATAATCACATTGAAATGACCAACGGTTTTTGAGCACTCTCCAATTACTAACGTGCATTTTCTTCAGTTATTCCTCTGAATGCTCCAGCCTGTCAGCAGATCTTTCCTTCCTTTTGCAGGCACTCCAAAAAAGCTGTACACCCTGTCACCACATCTCTATATGTTTCATCAAATCTCGATGTGTACCAGGGGTCTCTGCAGTCCGCCTCCAATCCGGCAAATTCCAGAAGCTTGTATATCTTATCTCCTTTCCTATGCCCCGTAATCCGTTCCATATTCCGGATATTCATGGAATCCATTCCGATCAGATAATCATATTTATCATAATCAGATGCTTTCATCTGAACCGCCCGCTTGCCCTCGCAGTTGATTCCGTGCTTCGCCAATTCCGTCCTTGCCGGTGGATAAACCGGATTGCCGATGCCATTCCAGATTTCTTCTGCGCTGGTGGCCGCTGAGGCAATCTCAAACTGATCTGATAGCCCGAGATTATTAACCATGTCCTTTAAAATGAATTCTGCCATTGGAGAACGGCAGATGTTGCCGTGGCAAACAAATAATATTTTTATCATGCCTTAAAAACTCCTTGAAAATACTGATTTTCCTTGATTTTACACCACTTTCTACGATTTGCTGTGATAGATTGTTTTCTTCGTTTTCGTCGCATATCATGGCATAAATTCGTATATCTTGTCATCCAAATTTAGTAAAAATCTTAGTAAAACAGCTTAATTTTCTCATTTTACTAAAGACTTTTTCCACTTAGGTTATCTTTTAGTTGTATCAATTTTCTTAATCTTTTAAGCCATCTTAGCATATTTGCCAAGTTCTTCCTTGGCATCCTCTGCTCCCAGATGCGTATATGTATTCAATGTTACCCCAATGTCTGAATGTCCCATAAGATACTGAAGCGTTTTAGGATTCATCCCGCTTTTTGCCATATTGCTGCAGTAGGTATGCCTGCAAACATGTGGCGTGATTTTTGGTAACTGCTCTTTATAGATTCGATTATGCTTAGCTAATGCCCACTCAAAATGCTTTTCCCAATGTAAAGCAACTTCCGGCATATCCTTCTTATCTAAAAACAGAAATCCCTTATATCCATCAATCACAGGTTCTTTCTTGGGCTTTTTACGATTTTCAACAATACGCTTAAAACATTCATACACTTCCTCAGTCATAGGAATGATTCTAGTTCCACTTGACGTTTTGGTATCTTCAATAACATACTTCATATCTCTGGTTCTTTGAAGCTGATGATTTACACTGATTTGCTTTTCTTCAAAATCAATATCGGAAAGTGTCAATCCGCAGAACTCTGAAATACGAAGTCCGGTTTTAAAGAGGATAAACATACCATCATAGTATCGTTTATAATGCTCATCATTCTTAATAAATTCCAAGAACTTTCTTGCTTGTTTTCTGGTTATGGCTTCTCTTGTTACACTATCGTTTACAACTACCGTACATAGTTGAAACTCGAACGGATTTTTACGAATCAAATCATCATCTACAGCCATTTGAAAAGCAGGTCTTACCACTCCACGAACTGAATGAATGGTGCTATATCCCCTACCATCTGCCTGAAGCTTAATCAACCATGCTTTTGCATCTGACAGTTTTACCTTATCAATCCTTAATGCTCCAAATTCCTCTTTCTTAATAATGTTGATAACAAAATTATAATTCGCAGCTGTATTATGGCGAACCCCAGTCTTCTGAGCAATATACTTTTTTACCAACTCAAGAACTGTCAAATTATCACCATAAGGAGTAATACCATCATTTATATCCCTTAATATGACTTTTTCCTTTTCTCTTAGTGACTGGCAAGGTCTTCTTCCTACCGGAAGAGGATCTGTCGATTCCAACTTCCAACTGTAAAGAAATTTCTGTTTTCCAAAGCAGTCTGTATAAACAAATGCATATCTTCCATCCGCTCGCTGGCTTTCTCCGTTTCGTAAAATACGTCCTTTTTTATCACGTCTTTTCTGATTGCGATTTCTTTCACTCAAACGTCTTTGCTCCTTTCTACGAAGAAGCCCTAGCACGACAACCATATTATATCATACCAGGGCGTCATTTACCACTTTAAAGTGATAAAGTTTTGTATTTTTCATTTCTACAAGGAAGTGGTTTGATTAAGAAATTCTTCAAATTTATGCCGATTAATCAACGATTTATTCCCAACCTGCACCGTAAAACAATAATCAGTATCAGTATTTTCAGAAATCAGCATCCTTATCTTCTTTTCACCAATTCCAAAATATTGAACAGCCTCATCGACTGTTAGCATATATTTCTTCCATATTGGAACCATCTTTCCTTTCACTTTTGCCTCTGTATTATCTATTTTCAACACCTCCATCTTTCTCATAATAGGCAACACTTTATCTGCCCATGACAAACAGGAACCCATGCTCCTATCTCTCATCAGCAGACAACAAAAAATCCATACAGGTGGCAGGTCATTACTCTGCCCACATCGGTCTTGCACCGTCATTCAAATTGACCGGATCTCTCCGGAAGTATCATTATCACAGATATGCTTCATCGCCCTGTGCAACTGCTACACATTTTGCCAAATTCTTCTCGCTCCATACCTTTGCTTCAATGTAGTGTTTCAACATTCCCTCACGTTCACTCAAAAAGAGCAGGTATCTATTGTACCTGAATTACTTCCCAGAAAATCCTTCAAAAGATCTTTTGTAAGTGTATCATTTTCCCCAAGCACCATATTGTAAATATTTTCTGGCATATCCGGCATCTGCGCCTGAATTCTTATGGCATTATCTTCTGTGCCGATCGTACAGTTGATTTCCTTAAGAGTATTTTCCTCCTTTCCTGTTCCACCTTCATTTACAATTGCTTCCACTTCATTTTCCACAGAGCCCTTTGCATGAAGGATGTCTCCATTAGATGAGCTTTGCAAAAGCCGTTGAACGTGTACATAATGTGTTCTTTGTATGCTTCTGTGCAAGGCATAAATGATTCCCCCTTTCTCCCACATGAGGCAATGGTAGGTTAATAGTTGCCTTTTTATGATGATAAAGGGCGGCAGCATTTTTTGCTGTTGCCCCTTGTCTACTCAACTGCGAAAACAGACGGGGCTGTCAACGGCGGGCGAAGCCCGTTCATCTTGACCGTTGACTGGCTCGGCTGGTTTTGCTATTCATACTTTTTTAATAACTGTTTAAATATTACGATACCTATTACAATTTGAAAAATTAAATAGCCGCCCAGATATAGCACTATTAAGCGTGAATTATCAATGACTTCAAGTTGTCCCAATATGGAGAAGATGATTATTGAAATACTAACTGTCATAAGCCCGATAGCATACGCATAGCGCCCGGATTTATCTTTTAATTTTGATTTTAATTCATCGTGAAGTTCGATTTTTTCATTTTCTATTTTTTCTTGATACCGTTCTTTATTTTTAGATGTATTCCAATAAAAGTATTTACAAGTCATAACAGTACCAGAACAAATGGCTCCGGCAGCAAAACCAATAAGCAAACTGTCCAGCACACTATCAGTTAGCAGTGCTACACCCAAAAGAATAATGCCTCCCAAAACAAACAAAATACCCTCTAATAAATTACCTTTTTTCATCTTTGCAACTCCTTTCATGAATAAAAATTTCTTCAATTTGTTTACCGAAAAAATCTGATATTACAAAAGCTAATTCTAAAGAGGGATTATATTTCCCCGTTTCTATTGAACTGACGGTTTGCCTTGAAACTTTAAGTGCTTTTGCAAAATCTTCTTGATTCATGCCTAATCTTTTCCTTAATTCTTCAACCCTGTTTTCCAAATAATGTCACCTCCGTTTTGACAAGGTTCCTTTACATTTTCATTATAGTAGGATAAGGAGGTTTTATCAAGGTTCCTTTACAAAAGTTTTTCTTATAAGTTGCACGGAATAGTGGGTGGCTGCCTATCAAAATCTTTGTGTTACTTTATCGCACATGAGCATTTGCTCCGGGATTGTCATTACCATAACCTTCCAGAAGGTTGATAACACCCCCTACACCTACACCTGCTCCGATTGCTGTTACTACGGTCTTTAATCCTGTTACTGCTGTTGTAAAAAATGACATTTTAATTTACCTCTTTCTTTCCTTAAATTTGATTTGTGTTGGAAAGAGTTTTTCGTGTCAAATGCTGTTTTTACAGAAGATTTACATTTACCGATTTGAGCAGACAATTCCTCTATCGGAAAAATCAGATAAACATTTCCATACTTGTCTATCCAGCTATTCATTCTCGATATCCGTGCTCGGTCATACAAAATCATATAAAGATATTTTGCAGTTTGAGAAATTCGCAGTTTTAGCAAAAACTTCGGAAACTGGAAGTACTGAATCATCTGCTCAGACTCCTTCATGTATTCATATTTCATTCTTTTCTCGCCTCGTTTCTGTTTCTAACTGTTGTAAAAATCATTTTTATGCCGGCTCAAAAAATGTCCTTACACATATTCAAAAGATGAAGGGCATAAATACAGGCTCTTGATGAAAATTTTTTATTTTTCCTGCAAAAAATACCCTTTCATTAATACGAAACGCTGAGAGGCATTTTTACAGCCCCCTGAGGAAATTTTTTTATTTTTTCGGTTAATTGAATACTTAAAAGCAAAAAAACACTCACCTATTACAGGTGAATGCCTTATCAAAATTTCCTTATTTTGTTGTCTGTGACGCTTATCCAGATATGCCTGCATATCTGCTAAAATATAATTGCCAGCAATTATATTTTCACGTGGGTATGGGGACGTAATCCCAATCAAGGTCTGCTACTCGTAAGTAATACAAAATTGTCAAAATGACAATACTGTAATACACGGGTGGATCTTGCTCTGGTATTTTCTCCTCATCAAATCGGTTTGTGATATTTGGATGCTACTCTAAAAATATTATGATGTTCACTAATCATTATGAACTCTTGTCTTTTAAGCATATCTTTATTAGATTTATATGTCATTTCATGATAGAATTAATTTTGAAGAGGAGGTATTATTATGGACTATTTATCGGCAGCAAAAATGAGATATTATTCAAAAGATAACTCTGAAAACATCATAAAAAATTTAAACAAGAAACTTTCTGCTAATATTTCAGCATAGTAATGTCATAGAAAAAGTATCATTTCAGTAGTAAAATACTGGCTAAAAGCAGACAGTATTTGGAGAGTACCGTTTAGACATCAGGAGGTAACATAATGGGTAAGAACACGACAAATGATATGACGCAGGGAAACTGCATGCGTTTACTGGTACAGTTTTTTCTGCCGATCCTGGCAGGAAATCTGTTTCAGCAGTTATACAGCTTTGCAGACTCTATGGTGGTGGGAAAAGGAATTGGCGATACGGCACTTGCAGCAGTCGGAAATACCAGTTCCGTACATTTTCTGATCATTGGTTTCGCAATTGGGCTGACAGGAGGATTGGGAATCTGTATTTCTCAGTCTTTTGGAAGTGGCAATTATGAAAAACTTCGTAAGGAGCTGGCAATGTCTGTCTGGATCTGTCTGGCTATTGGGATTGTGATCACAGTGGTAAGTCTGGCCTTCATGCGGCAATTATTTACATTTCTCCATACACCGGAAGATCTGATGACGGAAACACTGCAATATTTCGGAACAATTCTTGCGGGAACCACCATTACAATTTTTAATAATTTTGCCATGACACTTCTGCGTTCCGTCGGAAACAGCCGGGTGCCTCTGGTTGCAATGATAATTTCCGCCATTGCTAATGTTCTGATGGATCTGTTATTCGTTTTTCCGCTGCATATGGGTGTTTTGGGCGCAGCGTTAGCCACTGTTCTGGCACAGGTTCTGTCTGCGCTTTACTGCTGTTACTACATAGGAAGGGAAAAAAATCTGATCCCGAAAAAAACGGACTGGAAACCACAGAGTGTGATCATCAAAAGACTGACATTGAAAGGTCTACCTGTTGCCGTTATGAATTCTGTCACTGCAGTGGGTGGAATAGTATTGCAGACATTTGTCAACAATATGGGAACAAGCTATGTGGCTGCCTATGCGGCATGCACCAAGATCCTCAGTCTTTTTGAACAGCCGGCAAATACAGTGGGCCTGGCACTTCTTACTTTTGTGGGACAGAATTATGGTGCCGGAAAAAAGGAGCGGATACGTACCGGTATCCGGGAAGGAGTTATCCTGACGATCCTGATAAATATTCCACTGGCTTTGATGTTGCTGTGTATTCCTGAGTTTCTGACTTCTTTCATGTTGAATGATGCGTCGATTATTTCTTACACAAGAGATTTTCTGGCGGTTACAGGCATCTGTCTGTTTCCTCTGGGATGGCTGTTTGTGTTCCGCAACGGGTGTCAGGGCATGGGACATACGTTTGTTCCGATGCTTTCAGGAGTCCTGGAAGTGTCTCTTCGAGTGGTCATGGTAAAGCTGCTGACTCCATATCTGGCTTTTCGTGGTGTTGCTCTGGCAGAAGTATCTGCCTGGATCGGCGCCTGGATCATGTTGATGATCACTTACTGGATCTATCAGGAAAGAACGGATTCTTTTCGGTAAGTCTGATGAGAACATCCTACCTTGGTGCGAAACTGTCGATTGAAATTTGAAAGGTTATGAAATCCGGTATCGAAAGCAATGTCGGAGATACTGCGATCCGTATTGCGCAGAAGGTCGCATGCTGATCGGATACGTACCTGATTCAGATATTCAATGGCTCCGAGACCGAAATTCTGTTTGAAACAGCTCATAAAGTAACTGCTGCTCATATGAGCGATCTTTGCCAGCTGCTCTATGGTGACAGATTCAGAATGATGTTTCTGTATATAAGTGAGAACAGGCTGAAGTGTTTCGGTCATCCGGGATTCTGTCGAAACCGTGTGTTCGGTGCAGAGTCCCGGTGTCGATGCCAGCAGATAAAATAAGCGAAGCAGTTCGCTTTTCAGTAACAGATCAGACGTTGCAAGATTTTTGTGCGCACACTGCATAATAGTCCGGACCGAATCATGGAGTTCATGATACCCCGGGGGTTCCTGAGATACAGGGACCAGAACTCTTCGTCTGGAAGAAAAGATCGGCAGCAGAATATCTGTATAACAACGGTCATCGTAACTTCCCACCAGCATATTCTGATGAAAAACAATGGTATCATAAAAAAAAGAGCTGTGCTCATCCGACATGATAGCATGAAGGACGTTGGGCTGGATCAGAAAGATGTCTCCCGGTTTGGCAGAGATGGTCTGATCCTCGTATTTGAAAAAACCATTTCCAGATTTTATGTAATTTAATTCCATTTCACTGTGCCAGTGCAGCGGTACACTCGTAAAATAATCCGGTATACCGCAGTCATAGTAACTGTATGGAACCTGAATGGATCCGTGCTGGCACTTTTCTTTTATCGCATAAAGATTCTGCAAAGGTAGAGGCTGCCAAAGTAACCGGACGCCGCATCTCTATCTCCGGAATGCTGAAATTTTTAGGCGTGTCCCGCTCTGAATACAGATCCTTTCTTCATCGAAAGGTATCTCCTTCCCGTCAGCGAAAAGATGCTGTTAAAAAGGAAATCCAGAAAATATATGATTATTCAAAACAGAATTACGGTGCCCCTAAAATTGCTCAGGAACTACGTAAATCTGGTGAAACCATCAGTCAGCGCACCGTAGGTAAATACATGCGTGAAATGGGCATTCGTGCCCAGTGGACCAAACCGTGGACTACTACCACCAGAGATTCTGATTTTAGCATGGAACTCCACAACATTCTCAATGAACAGTTCAATCCAGAACGTCCTAACGCTGTCTGGTGCACAGATATCACTTATATCTGGACGCAGGATGGTTTTGCATACCTTAACTGCGTTATGGACTTGTATGCCAGAAAAATCATTGCCTGGACTCTTGCAGACACTATGGAAGTATCTACAGTTATCGAAACAATCAACAAGGCAAAAGCCTGTCGTAATACTGATTTACCACTTATTATCCATTCAGATCGTGGTAGCCAGTATGTTTCAAATGCGTGGCGTAAATCCACAGAAAAGATGCAACGAAGCTATTCTCATAGTGGTTATCCTTACGATAATGCTTGCATCGAATCTTTCCATTCCTTAATCAAAAGAGAATGGCTTAACAGATTTCATATCATTAACTACAAACATGCCTATAGGCTTGTATTTGAGTATATTGAAACCTTTTATAATAATGTCATTGAACTTGTAGTTCAAAAATTATGCTGCATTTAATTCTCTCATTTTCTTATAGTAGGTATAAACTCTTCTCTCCTGATCCGTAAGACATGCATCCATTTGACTTTTTGTTCTTCCAGCATTTCCACAAACAATTGAATCCATAGGAACTTGAAGCATTTTGCTAATTGCATACAGATTATCGACTGTTGGCATACTAACGCCATCCAACCATCGATAAACACTCTGCACACATCCAAACCCTAAATATTCTTGAATATCTTTTGGTTTTACTCCTCTCATATCCATAATTCTTCGAAGATTAACACCTGTTTCTTTTTTATTAATTGTTGGAAACATACTATCGCCTCCTTTGCACTAAATTCTTGTTCTACTCAGTTCTTACACATACTTTCTTCCCCGAAAAAGCAATTCCAAACTTCAAGATTTCCGTAATTCCATCCTCTTTCATTTCAGAATCGTATCGCAACTCACCAATTTGCTTTAATGCTTCATTAGACCATTTTTCAAGCTCAACATCGCTTAATTTTTCTTTCCACTTTAATTCCAAAATAATACCAGGATACCTTTTTTCTCTTGGAATTAAAGAAACATCAAATCTGCCATCTCCAGATTCTCGGTTCGATTTAATCTTATACTGATTATCCATTAATGCTATTAATCCTAGCATCAAACCATGATAAAATCCTTCAGCTCCACCATCGAAGAAGCTAATTGATTTATCCATATATTCCCCAATAGCGCTCTGCAACTTCTTGTAATCATTGGCATAAAGACTTTCTGCAATCTTATTTGCTGTAGTCCTTGTAATTGCTCCAGTTTGCAAGAAATGTGACAAGATTTCACTCTTATATACAGCTGCAATCTCTCTATTTGGAATTGATACTTCACATAAATATGAACCATCTGCTTGCAGTTCCTTTTTAGGAGTTTTCAAATAGCCAGCAACCAACAATAAGCTATAAATATTTGCTGGATCCTCCACAAGCGATCTATACACCACATTTTGATCAATTCTTGCAACTACTCTTTCTCCTTGCAAAAGGTCATATAATCTTTCTGTAATATCATCTGTAGCCACTCTTAGTACATCATCAAGGATTTCATTTTTTCCTGTATTTACCCAATATGCTTGAGGAAGGCATCCCTTGGAAATATAGTTGATTACAGACCATGGATTATATATTTCTTCGCTACCAAACAAATATCCATCGTACCAGTCTTTAAGTTCCTCCTCTTTATCTGATACTCCATAGTAACTGAGCATTGCTTTCACTTCAGATTCTGTAAATCCAAAAAAGCTATCGTATTCTTCATCCATTACGGAGTTCACTGTTAAATTATTTAGACCACTAAAGATACTTTCCTGAGCAATACGCAAAATTCCTGTTAGGAAACCATAGGATAAATTCTTATTATCCTTAAATGCTCCTGAAAAGAAATTTCTCATGAATCCAATAATTTCATCGTAGAAATCCTTAGAGTATCCCTCTTGAATCGGAGTATCATATTCATCAATAATGATTACTGGAGCCTTATCATAATGTGAAGCAAGCATTTTAGATAGTCTTTCTAGCGAAGAAGTAAGCTCCACTTCATTAGCTGTAGCGCTAATAATCTTTGTAAAATACTCCTTCTCATATTGTGAGAGCTTATCACTATTTAGTAGCTCTTGATGTCTTCCATACTCTTCTTGAAGTAGTCCCCTTATTTTATCTATTGTTGCGTCCCAAGTATCAAATTTAACATCCTTAAAAGTTAAGAATATGACTGGATATTTTCCTTGATGTGAACGATACTCTTCTCCACATTGCCAAATATTTTTATCGGCAAAATACTTACTAGTATTCTTATCTGATATTTCAAAGAACACTCTGAGCATATCCATATTCAAGGTCTTTCCGAATCTCCTTGGTCTCGTAAACAAAGATACCAATGGCTTTTGATCCAAGAATTCTTTGATTAATAACGTCTTGTCGACATAGTAATATTCTTCCTGCGCACGAACATAGTCAGAGATGCCGATTGGTAATGATTTAACTTCTGCTTTCGCAACCATATTTTTCTTGATGTATTTTCCATTAGACACTCTTCCATCCATTGGCTTTGGAGAGTCGTCTGGAATTAACCAAGATCCTTTTTCTTTTATTGCACCCTGTATTCTTCCTTTTTTGCACATATCATTTACGGAACGTGGAGAAACATTCCACTCTAAAGCCTTTTCTTTACAAGTTTTCATATATATATCAGCTCCTGTCATTCGCAATATTATTCCTCATCTTACGCAAATTATACCTCAGTAAAACACAAAAAGTCAAATCAATTCGATATTTTGCGTTTAATTATTGCGTTTACTTAATGTTTTGCGTCTTGTATTTTTCGGCACTTTTATTTTGGTTTTTTCAGCCCACAAACTTGTTTGTAGCATATTACTCAGACAAGTTTAACTCCACTGAAAAAGGACCAGCCCAGCTGATCCTCTCCCTCTATCACATCCCCATTTTCCTTGTCTTCAAGTTCCATGTCCACCCCTACAGTTTTAGCTTCTAATAAGCCTCTCCCATCCCCGCAAGAGTGTTATTTTTGTGTTATTTTTTAACCTCGCATACCCGCAAGCCCTTGCTATTACTGGCTTTCTAGAAGAAACGACATAATCTGCCGTGGCAGATAAATAAAATTCTTATCCTATGATTTTCTCCTTGTGTTATTGAAAGATTGTGTAATTTAAACCCTCTATGTTCTCAATCACTTAATGATATATTTTGTTCCTCTGCCTTTTCCT
>NZ_JAXXXI010000007.1:0-39754 GCF_037359455.1 Suilimivivens sp. | reverse complement strand
GGAATGCCGGAAACCACGCCGCTCATAAAAGCGGCGTTAAATTTAAGGGTAGGCGTAGGATTTGACGTTTACGGATTCCCATCAGCTGACAGAAATATTTAATTGATATAGAAAAAGGGATATTATTTTCATTTGAGAAAATAATATCCCTTGAATTATTTCGTATAGATCTTCCGGTATTCCTTTGGGGTAACACCAACGATCTGATGGAAGCGCTTAATAAAATATTTGGGTTAGCATAAATGGAATAGGGGAGAGTTCCACTACTTTCCCTGTGTTCCTTGTAACTTATCAACCATATCAGTTCATTATAAAAATCTCAGATTTTTGTCTTGACAACTGAGCCATTATACTTCGCCCTTACGGAAGCTGCCGGCTGTAGAACCAGTATATTTTTTAAACACTTGACTGAAATAGCTTTGATCTTCATATCCGCATTCTCGAGCTACATCTAAAATCTTGAGATCTGTGTTTTTGAGCAGATGTTTTGCTCGTTTCATTCGTTCTTGAGTTATAAAGTCAAAAAGATTTTGTCCGGTTTCATGTTTAAAGATGTAACTTATATAAGAAGGATTTCGGTTAATTTCAGTAGCGAGGTCATTTAAGTTGATATTATAACTGAGATTATCCAGAATATATTGCTTAATTCGTGCAATATATCGTTGGCTATAACCGTCATGATGGGAGGCGGAATATTCTCTCAGCTGGAAAATAAAATTACAAATAATATCAAACATATAGTCCAAATTTGGTGAAGAAAGGAGAGGACATATAATCTGAGAGTTCCAATCTGTGAAAGCAACCGATATATCTTCATAGGACATTTCAAATTGTTTTCTAAGGCTATAAACAAAATCTATGGTCTGAGCTTTTATAATACCTGCACTATTACTTTGAAGCTGTATGTTCTCTTTAATTTGTTGTAAAATATTTTGAACCTCTGTTGTCTCTTCCACGATAAGAAGCAGATTTTCAGCATCTTTGATTTGGTCAGAAACTGAGGTGGAAAGCATGGAGGATTTGGAGTTTTCAGTAATCTGGCTAAGACTGAAAGCACAGTATTCCTGCATTTCTTCTGCAGCAAGAAGTGATTTAGGAAGCATCATGGGGGAATCAACAATACAGCCCAATCCCCAAAAGAAAGAATTTTCAAACTCTGAGTGTAGTTGTTCCAAATTATGAATAATTTTTTTTCGTGCATTGCTAATCATATAAGCATCTTTTTGAGCAATAACAAGAGTCAGTCGATTTTTTCCCTTTAATAGAAATACTTGTCCTTCCATTACGGTCCATGTTCGAACTTTTGCTGCAAGTGGATCAACAGAGGCGGATATATTAGTTAGCTTCAACTGAATAACAAAAAAACTTTCATATTGGTATAATATATTATTTTCGGTAGTAATTTCATTTCCGTTTAGAATATTTTGAAGTTGATATTCTTCTTCATTTTGAATATGTGAAGCTTTCTGATAACGATATTTTTGTGAAGCCTTTTTAATGGTTTCTTCTATTTCTGAGATATTCATAGGTTTTATTAGATAATCGACGACATCCATCTGCATTGCTTCCCTGGCATATTCAAATTCGCTGTATGCAGAAAAAATAATGTAAACAGCATCACATTTTGATTTCAAATTTTCCATTAACTGTAGTCCTGTCTGACCAGGCATAAATATATCAGTAATAACAATATTTGGTTTCAGCTCCAGAATTTTTTCCTCGGCTTCTTTACCATTTTGGGCATAACCAATGACACAGGCATCAAGTCTGTCCCACTGGATACGTTTTATAAGACCATTTATTACTTTACTTTCGTCATCTACAATAAAAACGGTATACATTGTATTTCCCTTCCTGCTACATTAGTTCTGCTTTTAGTCTGACAAATGCTTTGGTGCCATGGCCTAAGCTGGAGGTAATTTGTACTCCATAGTCTGAGCCATAGTAAAGTTTTAATCTGTCATCAATATTTCTAATTGCATATCCATGTGATGGAATAGATTGTCCGTTGGTTTTAAAGCCTATTCCATTATCTTCTACAATTAATATAATATCGTTTTGCTTCTGATATATTTGGATAAAAATGTTTCCGCCTTCATTTTTATGCACAATGCCATGATTGATTGCGTTTTCAACAAGCGGTTGGAGAATAAATTTTACTATTTTTAAGTCCAAAAGATTTTCCGGTACAGAAGTCGTAACATGAATTCGGTCTTCAAAACGTACTTTTTGAATAGTGATATAGCTTTGTACCATTTCAAGTTCCTGCCGGATAGTAATCAGTTTTTCTCCATTATTCAAAGAAAGCCGAAACATCTTGGATAAAGCCACAGTCATTTGCGATATATCATTAGCGTTATGATCTTCAGCCATCCAAAAAATAGAGTCTAAAGCATTATATAAAAAATGTGGATTAATTTGAGATTGCAGGGCAATAAGTTCAGATTCTTTTTCCTTATATAATGATTTATATAAATTTGTAGTAAGCTTTTCATTTTCTTCTACAACCCGTATGAATTCGTTGCCAATTCTACCGATTTCATCCATAGAATTAAAGATAATATTTTCTTTGCGACCAATTTTTAAGTTCTCAACATAACGCTGCAACCGTCGTATGGTTTCTGTAATATTATATGTAAAGAGATAGGAACAGAACAGAGCAATAAGCAAGGTCAGTGCAGCAATACCAATGAAGAGAAAGAGCGTGTTTCTCTTATCAATACGAAGTATATTATAAGGTGTAATGGCAGTAATATGCCAATTTGTATTTTTGCAGAGAATACTTTTTATATAATAACGATCAGAAGGTGATATTATCTTGATTCCGTCACTTTGTAGTATGGAAAAAAGCTCATTATTGGACATAGAATACAATGCACTGTTTTCATAAGGTGCGCTATCATAGAGGATTTCTTCATTTTGCCAAATAATTATTTGAGTATTATTTAACTCTGCTACTGAAGATAGTAAATCCTCAAATACTTTTTTATCTATTCCTATAAGAAGAATACCTATAGGGTGGAGCTGATTCAGACTGCGAATCAGTTTTGTATAAATAAGTACATTGTCTGTAAAATATGTAGTAGCTTCACTGGGAAACCAGCGCCCCTGCCCATATGCTTCCAACGTTTCTTTCATCCATAGTTCTTTTCCTAAGTCTATGGGATCTTTGTCGATTCGGTAAGTAAGGCTTTTGTACTTGGCAAGAGAATAATCATCATTGGCAAGCAAAATAGTTCCTATATATTGCTTATTATTTGTAAGGTTGATTAGAAGATCCTCTACCGCAGTTTCATGAGATAAAGTTTGCTGATGATAACCGGCTGTATTGGAATTTGCCGATAGTACAGCTTGAACATCACTGGAGGTCATAATAATATTGCCAGTATCACTTACATCATTGATTGTATACTGTACGTTCTTTTCTATCAAAGAAAGAACATTTTCTGTCATTTGAAATAGTTTATTGTCTACAGTACTACTATAGCTCATATATGAAAAATAGACAAAAAAGCCTAAAGGGAGAATAAACGTCAAGGCAGATAGTAGTAAAAACTTTTTAACAATACTTAATGACAGAAATGCTTTCCTAATCATAGAGAAATTCCTCCGTACCAATATGACTGTAAATGCTTATTCTTTAACAGCCCCTGTTGTCATTCCAGCTATAATGCCTTTATTTAGAAGAAAATAAACAATCAGAACAGGTAGTAGGAAAATGGAGATGGCAGAAAATGTGGCACCCCAATCCACCATGCCTTTGGCACCAATATAATCAAATAGTCCAATAGGTATTGTTTTTAGGTTGGAATCACTAATAAAAGTATTTGCAAAAACAAACTCATTCCAAATAAAGATACTATTCATTGTGACAACAGTAATTATGCAGTTTTTGGACATAGGAAGCATAATATAGGAAAAAATACGCCATATAGAAGCTCCATCTATTGCCGCTGCTTCCATTATGGTATTTGGTATAAATTTATAAAAGGTAATAAATAAATAAATGGATAAAGGAAGGTTAAAACCAATTTGAGGTACAATAAGTGCCCAATAAGTATTAAGCAGGTGTGTATCACGATATACTTGAAACAAAGGTATCAGAGTAACGTGAATTGGAATAGTTATTCCCAAAAGAAAAAAGGAAAGTATTCCCTGATTAATACGAAACTTCATTTTCTCCAAAGCAAAAGCTGCTGTAGAAGAAAAAAGTACAAGGGCAACAATGGTAATAAATAATACTAGAATACTGTTCTTGAAATACAATCCAAGGTTAGAGGTTTCTATTGCTCGAACATAATTTTGTAGATTAAATGTGGCCGGTAGGGCAAACGTACTTTTGCTTTGTATTTCGTCAGTTGTTTTTAAGCTGGTCATAAAAATCCAAAAAATGGGATAGATTTGGACTGCCAGAATAATTGTCATTAAAAGATATAATAATATTTTTCTGATTTTTTTCATAAGGTATCTTCCTCCGGTTTCGTGAATATTTTTCGCAGAATACAAACTGCAAGTATGCTTTCTAGTGCAATAAACACAGCAATGGCACTGCCGTAGCCATAGCGGGTGCTGGAGAAGGCTGTTTTATACATATAAGTTGTCAAAAGTTCTGAGGAGCTTCCAGGACCTCCATTTGTCGTTATAAAAGGAATATCAAAGGCCTTGAGTAGACCATTAACAGCCATGATGATGGCTACGGCTAGCACCTCTCTAATATAAGGAAGCTTGATATACCAAAAAAGTTTAAATCCTTTGGCTCCATCCATCCGAGCTGATTCTATAACATCTGGAGGAATAGCCATAAGTCCTGAGTAAATGATTACCAGATAAAGTCCCATATTTTTATAACATTCAATAATGGCAACACTGACTAATGCGGTTTGTGCTGTGCCAAGCCATGGTGTGATATATGTTTCCAAACCAAGTCCTTTTAATATGGCATTAAAAACTCCAAGAGGTTCTGTGGCATAAAATTTTTGGAATGCCTGGGAAACAGCAACTCCGGACAAAATAGTGGGGGCAAAATACACTGTTTTAAAAAAATTACTACCTCGAACCACTTTTGTTAGAAGAAGGGACAAAATTAAAGCAATTCCAACCTGACCTATCAGATTAATTAGTAGATAAATAAGATTATTCCAAAAAGCATTTCGAAAATACAAATCTGAAAAAAGCTTTTTATAATTGGAAAAACCTACGAACTGCATTGGAGTTACGCCGTCCCAATCAAAGAAACCAAAGTAAGCGGAACGTATTATAGGAAAAATAACTGTAAAAATAAAAAGAATGAGTGAAGGCAAAAGAAAAAGAAGCCATGCCTTTCGGTTTTGTAATGTACTTTTCATAAATATAATCCTTTCTGTTTTTGTTTGCAAATGTGTGGTTAGTAGTTCGTATTAATATGCTTCCATTATACGAACAAAAGAAGAAAGGGAGTATTTTAATATTTTTTGTTTCTTTGAGATATATTTGACTCTTGAAAAAAAATGGAGATGTAACCTAAAAAAGTTCGTACATTTCTAAAAATACTCACGTTTACATCTTTTTCTGTGGAAATTATACTGAATCTAAGGTCGAAAAAACAGGGCCCATTTTTCGACTATAAACTATAATTTGCATAAGCTCAAAAAGGAGGAAAGATAGGATGAAAAAAAGAAATATAATTGCTATTTGTGTTACAGTAGCAACTGTAATTTCTGCGTTGGCAGGTTGTGGTAGTTCGGGGAGCAAGGAGATAAATACCCAGTCAGAATATGTGGAGCAAAGTGAACAAACTGAAAATGATATGGAAAATACAAGTCAGGAATCTGCTGAACAGGGAGAAACGCAATCTTCTGCAGCTGAGTCTAATCAGCCTGAGAAAAAAATGACATATGTTACCTGTATCACACCTCAACAATCTGGCTACATTACCATGGAAAATATTGTAAAGATGTATCAGGAGCAAGTGAATCCCAATTTTTCCATGGATATTCAGTATATAGCGGATAAACCTGCCTATCTGCAGAAAATTAAGACATTGGTAGCAAGCAATGAAACCCCGGATATGTTTAATTTGGACACGGATCCTTATGCTATAAAGCTTTTGGATCAGGGAATAGTAGTAGACTTGAATGATACTCTTGATAAATACGGTTTAAGAGATATGTTTCTTGCGGCTCCTTTAGGATGGGGAACGACAAAAGATGACAGACAAGTGGCATTACCTCTGGATTTTTCAATAGAAGTATTTTGGTACAATAAACAAATGTTTGAAGACGCCAACGTGTCTATTCCGAAAACACATGCAGAATTCCTGGAAGCATGTGAAAAATTGAAAAATGCAGGATATACGCCAATTGCTGTATCTGGAAAGGATAATTGGGAAATTTTGCGATATCTTCTTATGATAACATATCGATACGGCGGAAATGATTTCCTTTATGATTTGGCACAGGGAAAACAAAAAATGGAAAGTGAAATAGGAAAGAAAGCAGCAACTTTTGTACAGGAACTGGGAACTCAATATTTTCAGTCTGGTTTTGCCAGTACAGACTATACGGGTGCATCCAATTACTTTACCGGTGGCAATGCCGCTATGTATTACATAGGCACCTGGGATTTGCCTTTTATGCAGGATGATCAGCTTAGTGAGGATATGAAAGGTAATATAGGTTACTTCCTTTTGCCTACGATAGAGGAAGGGGAACCTGTAGGTAAATCAAATTTTGTTTCTAATAGTGTAATGCCTGTTGCTTTTGGCGCAGATAAATTTGATGAGGAGACAGAACGTTTTATTGAATTCTATGCCAAGAATATCAGTGAAGCTATTAGTGGTCTGGCATTTTCGCCTGCTGTTAATGGTACATTGCCCAATGAAACGGATCTTACCAAATCCATATATGAGGATATGCAGAATTCAACCGGTTCTATTAAGCTATTTGATATAGAACTGGATCCGGCAACAAATGAGTTGATTGGAAAAGAAGTAGTTTCTCTTGCACTTGGAGATATTACAGTGGATGAATTCTGTAAAAGAGTAGATGCGTCTATTGCAGAAAATGCTTCATCTTATTTTTCAGAATAATGAATTCCTAAGTAGAGGAGAAGAAAATGGGCAATATATTTTATAGACCAAAGAATGCGTGGTTTGGAGATGCTATTCCATTTTATGATAAGGGAATATTTTATATTTACTATCTGTATGATGAAAGAAAAACTACATTTACGGCAGATCATACATCTTGGCATCTGGTAAGTACAAGAGATTTTGTTCACTGGAAAGAAGAGGGAGAGGTTTTGCCGGCTGGAAGTGAAAAAGATATAGATCAGGCTTGCTATACAGGTTCTGTTATTAAAGGAAATGATGGAGTTTATCATTTGTTTTATACAGGACAGAATCCGTTAAACCAGGATTATGAATTGGAGGGAAAGCCTCAGCAGTATATTCTGCATGCAGTGAGTACAGACTTAATAAATTGGGAAAAACATTATGAAACCGCTTTTCCTGCGCAGAAGGATAAATTTGAACCCCATGATTGGCGCGATCCTTTTGTTTTTTATCAGGAAGAGACTGGCGAATACTATATGTTGTTAGCAGCTAGGCTTCAGGGAAAAAGTTTTCGCAGAAGCGGTTGTGTAGCAATTTGCAGATCCAAAGATTTGTGGAATTGGCAACCTGGGGAGATTTTTTTCTCACCTGGAATGTATTATACTCATGAATGTCCCGATATGTTTCGTGAGGGGAAATGGTGGTATTTACTTTATTCAACGTTTACAACATGTTTTGCAACACACTACAGAAAAGCAAAAAGTTTTCAGGGGCCTTGGGAATTCCCTCATGATGATGTATTGGACGCCAGAGGGCTTTATGCTATTAAAACTGCTTTTGATGGCAAATATCGTTATGGTTTTGGGTGGATTCCAACGAGACATGAAAATTGTGATCAAAATTATCTGGAATGGGGAGGCACACTGGCAGTTCACGAAATATATCAACTTGAAAATGGGGATTTAGCCGAGAAAATTCCACATACAATAGAAGAAGCATTTGAAAAAAAGCAAAAAGCAACGATCCTGTATGTAGAGGATGGAATACAAAAAAAAGAAAATGAACTTTTCTTTTCAACGGAAAATACGGCGTGGGTTATATTTAATAACTTACCAAAACAAGGATTGCTGAAAGCTAAAATTCAATGGGAGAAGGAAGGCTGTCCAATAAACTTCGGCATAGGCTTACATATGGAAAAAGGGTGTGATGATGGTTATTTCTTTCGTTTTGAACCTGGATACAATCGCATGGTATTTGATTTGTGGCCACGAGGAGACATTGAGGGAGAACAACATCGTATGGGAGGCGATATTCCATTTGTACCGGCCTTTGAGCGACGGGTAGATTACGTGAATAATGAAATGGCAGTCAAACTGCTGATAGAGGAAGATATATGTATTATGTATGTTAATGATCGAACAGCTATGTCGGTAAGAGTATGTAATATTAAGGATAATTGGGGATTTTTTGTTACAGGCGGAAAGGTAACCGTTACGGATATTTCATGGAGCTTGATGTAATTCTACAAATTTCTATCTCAATAATTGGAATGGGGCTGTCGCACTAAGTATTAGTGCGCAGCTCCTTTTCTTGTGCAAAAAATAACTGCCAGACCTCGAAAGAATCCGGCAGTTGGTGTAAAATTAAGTTATGCTACTAACTAAATTATTACAAAAAGATTATACGAAAAATTCAGACGGATATCAACTTAAACTTCCGCTAAATATTGAAACAATCATTCCTGAAGATGATTCTGTGCGTTTACTAAGTCAGTTTGTGGAGGCTATGGATTTGACTGACCTGTATTCTACTTATGAAAGAATAAATTCAGTATCGCCAAGAACTCTTCTCAAGATTGTTCTTTACTCCTACATGAACGGAGATTATTCCTCACGTTCCATGGAATTAAACTGTAAAAGAGACATCAATTTCATGTTCCTTCTGGAGGGTCAGCCCGCTCCGGATCATGCAACATTTGCACGTTTTCGAAGTATTCATTTTGCTCTCTGTTCCAAGCGGATACTGGCTGAAATGTCCAATACACTGTTTGAACTTGGTGAAGTCTCCGGGGAGACTGTTTTTATTGATGGTACAAAAATTGAAGCCAGCGCAAACAAATATACTTTTGTCTGGAAGAAAGCAGTAACTAAAAATCAGGAAAAACTCCTCGTAAAACTTGCTGATTTTGTTGCCGAATGTGAACAGCTCTATGACACAAAGATTGTTTATGGCAATACCATAAAAATGAAGCATGGGAAGAAACTCCGTAAAAAACTTTATGCTTTGAAAGAAAGTGAAAATGTGGTTTTTGTCCATGGTATAGGAAAAAGAAAAACGCCGCTTCAAAAAAGCATCGAAACACTTGAAGGATATTTATCCAGATTCAAGGAATATAATCAAAAAATTCATATCTGTGGAGAACAGAACAGTTATTCAAAAACAGACCATGATGCTACATTTATGCGAATGAAAGAAGATGCCATGGGAAACGGGCAGTTAAAACCGGCATACAATCTTCAGCATGGTGTAGACTCTGAGTATATCACGTGGCTTACGATCGGACCACAGCCTACTGATACAACAACTCTGATACCATTTTTAAAAGATGCAGAAGAGCATCTTCAATTCAAATATACAAATATCATTGCGGATGCCGGGTATGAAAGCGAGGAAAACTATCTGTTTCTTGAGGGCAATGGACAGCTTTCTTATATAAAACCCGCTAACTATGAAATTTCAAAAACACGTAAATACAGGAACGACATAGGAAAGATTGAAAACATGGAGTATGATGAAAAGGCAGATGTTTACACCTGCCGAAATAATCAAAAACTGACAGTAGATCATATCAGTCATTCCAAAAGCAAAACCGGATATGTGAGTGAAAAAACGATTTACAAATGTGAGAACTGCGAAAGCTGCTCTTACAAAAAAGAATGTATCAAAGGCAACAACTGTAAAACACCTTTGGAAGAACGAACAAAAACACTTCAGGTTGCGAAAACATTCCTGAAATACAGGCGGGAAGATCTGGAACGGATCCTTTCAGAAGAAGGAATTCTTTTTCGAACAAACCGAAGTATCCAGGCAGAAGGTTCGTTTGGGGATCTGAAACAGGATATGCAATTCAGAAGATACTTAAGCAAAGGGACAGTAAATGTTCTGGCAGAAAGTACATTACTGGCAATGGCAAGAAATATAAACAAACTGCATAACAAAATCCAAACAGGTAAGACAGGGACACACTTATTTCCAATGAAAAGTGCCTGAGTTTTAACTTTTTAAAACACATTTTCCAAGTCTCAAAGATGTCTTATTAAAGTACGTCATTTTTAGAAAATATCAGAAGAAATCTAATAAATAATCCCCAAAACGGCATAAATGAAGCTGCCGCTTCACGAAATTTTATTCGTTAAAGCGACAGACCCTTGAATTATTTCGTATAGATCTTCCGGTATTCCTTTGGGGTAACACCAACGATCTGATGGAACCGCTTAATAAAATATTTGGGTTCAGAGTATCCAATGTCAGAACAGATTTCATATATTTTTTTGTTGGTATTGATAAGCAATTCTTTTGCGCGCTGTATTCGTATAAATGTTAAATATTCAATAATGGTCTGACCGGTTGTAGAACTGAAAATATTGCTGAGAGACGAATAGCTTATACCAAAAACATCACCTAAATCTGAAAGAGTCAGGTTTTCACTTATATGATCAGAAAGATAGTTTTGAATTTGTTCAACAAGAAAAGTATTCGTGCTGTTTATCTGTTCAGCAATTTTTTCGAAAATATTATCAATCATAGCTAAGAGTGTATTTTCAATATCTTCAAGACAATAAAAATTATAAAGAAATTGAAGGTTTTCTGTATAATCAATATAGTACGAGGAAGGTACTTTCTTGTCGTTACAGTACTGGATGATTATATGGGTAATTTTATTTATCCAGGAATGTAATTCGTAATAGGATGGCTGTTTGACTCTGATGTAATCCATAAAGGAATAGATTTCATCTCTTATGTTTAGTAAGTTACCGTTTGTGAGCTGTAATTGCAGATTTTTGTAAACGGAGTATGGAAAATCACAAAGCTTTTGATCCTGATATATATGCACAGAAGTCTTTGAGTAGAAAAACTGTGTCAGAGTAGAAAGCGCGCTGAAAAATGCATTCTTTAACGTATCATTATTGCAACTGTGATATATTCCTGTATGGACAAATAAATCTGAAGTGAATTTCCAGATAAATTTTTGCATATGTCTTTTGAAAGCATCATAATCGATATCCGTTTTCTGTAAGATAATACAGTATATTTTCTCGTGGAATAAGAATACATGGTGTTCCGGCGATATTTCAGAAGCAAAATTTTGTATCAAAGCCCTATGATCGTCAATATGATTATTAAATTCATGATTTCCGGCTATTAGCAGGAACCAGGCACCTTGAAATGAGAAGCCACACTGTTTTTCCAGTATATGGATTGTCTGGCTTTTATTTAAAGAAACTGACTCAGAAAACAGAAGATCCAAAAATTGATCAAATTCTGATGAAGTAAGATTATATTCATTAAAAGGATCATCCTCTAATCGGAAAAAGTTTTCCACACTTGTAATCACAGCATCAAATTCAGATGGAAGAATGGGCTTTACAATATAACGGAATACCTGGTAATCAACAGCCTTTTTGGCATAAGAGAATTCTGAGTATCCGCTGATAATAATGATTGGAATTAATTTGTTGTATTGGCGGATTCTGCTGATCAGCTCCAGACCATCAAATTTGGGCATACGTATATCAGTAACAATCAGGTTAATTTCAGGATGCTGAAGGAGGTATTCCAGTGCCTGACTCCCATCTTCAAACAGACCACCTATTTCCCATTGGGGAGAATGATTCCTGAAGATTTCAGCGATTCCATTACGGCTTTGTATTTCGTCATCAATGATAACTACACGATTCATAAGCTTTCCTCATTTCTGAACAGGGAGAGTGATAATTATTTTGGTACCTTTCATAATATGTGATATGATCTGTATTCCATATGATTTTCCGAAGCGTTGTTTTATATAAGCATTTGAGTTTGCGATACCGATACCGTCACTTTTGCCATGCAGTATAGAATGTATGACAAGCTCCGACATGCCCTTTCCGTTATCTTCTATTGTTATAAAAATGGAGTTATCCTTTAAAAAAATGCTAAGGATTATAATACCGCCCTGATGTATTTCAGAAAAGCCATGCAGTAATGAATTTTCTATAAATGGCTGCAGGATAAAACGAGGTATTTTGTAAGTGAGCATATCAGGCTTAATGTGGTAATGTATCGTAAAGGAATTTTGAAATCGGATTTCCTGGATATACATATAATTTTTCAGCCAGGATAGTTCATCATTTACAGTGACAAAATCATTCTCTTTTATAATACTATACCGAAGGATATTTGACAGTGCATTTATAATATATGGTATTTTATCTACATTTCCATTTAAGGACATCCAGCTGATAGAATCTAAAGTGTTGTATAAAAAATGAGGATTTAACTGTGCATGAAGTAAAGCAAGCTGTTGTTTTGCCTCTTTTTTTGAGTACTCCTGTAATTGCTCGATCAAATCTAGAGTACGCTGGCTCATAGATTGAAATGAGATGTACAGATTACCGATTTCGTCATGAACAGGATAGTCGGGGGAAGGGAAGTAATGTAAGTAGTCCTGCTCCTGCATAATAATGGAAAGCCGGCGTATTGGTACAATAAACTGCCTGGTGAACATGAAATAAGTCAGGATTAAGCATGCAAAAGATACTATCCATATCAGTAAAAGTAAAGTTCTGAAAAAACGTGTTTTGCTTTCAATAATCGAAAATGGAAGGAAAGAATAACAATTATATTCCATGGAATCGATCCTGGTATTAAAGCAGTAATAGTTCTTTCCATTATTATTGATAATAGAATATGGAGATGTACCCAATATTTCTGCAGGTATAATATCCCCGATATGATAACCTAAATTCTCTTCCTGATATCCCCATATTAACGTATTATTCTCGGTGGTCAGAAGAAAAGAGGAATCTGAGTTAAAATTTGAAGTTATAATTGTATCTTCAAAAGAATCTATATCAATCTCAACCAGCAATATTCCGATTGGACGAAAATAATTTGTGGGACTGCGAAGAAGCCGTCCGTAGTATATAGAGGTATTGGAAGAAGGATATTTACGCTTATTGGTACGGGTAATAGGATTAGATAAGATACCTGTTCCATTCCCTGCGTATATTTTTTGAAGAAATTCAGGATCAAGAGAATTTATGTGCATAACGTTACTGTAGCCATCATTCCAATATAAAGTGTCACCAGACATTGTCATAAGAGACAGGGATAAAATCATATCATCTGTTCTCATTAATGAATTAATAGAAGGCTGGATTTCCTTTTTTTCGTAAAAGGTCAATTGCTTAGCCTGTCCCTTTTCAAGACAGTTTATAATGGCATTATTGTAATAAACGGATGCAGTGAGGTTATTAAAATAAATTAGCTTCTGATTGATATTGGAGGAAATCAGCTTTAATACCTGAATCTGGGATGTAATTTCAGAGTTAAGCGTATTTTTAGTCTGAGTGCGGTAAAGCAGTAATGCGGTAATTGTCATTGGAATAAGAGCAATAAATAAAAAGATGATCAATAATTGTTTTTGTAAAGAAAGTCTTATGTTTTCCACCTGTTGTGTTACCTCATACAGCTTAATGTAGTTCCTTTGTTATTACCTATAATATATAATACTCTGCTGGAAAATAGAATATGGCAAAAAGTGCACCTTTGAAAAAAAGTGGTATTTTATTGCCGAATTTGGAAAAGTAGAATAAAGTCATAAAACAAATCCAGGTACCGGGATATAAAGCAAGATAACTAAGAGAAAAGAAAGATTATGGGAGGCTGCAAAGTATGATGAAAAAAAGAATAGCGAGCTGCATCATGGGAATCATGCTCTTGAGCATGAGCATAGGGATCCTGGGATGCGGAAAAGAAAACAAGGTGCCCGAAGAAGGCAATGACAGTAGTGTGGCTGCAGAAGCTGAAGAAGGCAATGACAGTAATGTGGATGCAGAAGCTGAAGAAGGCAGTGCTCCTGTTGAACTTGTATATTGGAATCAATGGACACAGGAAGATGAAATTGCATTTTTAGAGAAATATATAGAAGAATACAATAATTCTCAGGACAAGTATCATGTGTCATTTCTGGCTATTCCATTTGAAGAGTATACAACGACAAAGCTTGCGACAGCATTTGCAACAAATGAGGCTCCGGATATTTTTGAGTGCAGTCCGGCAATTATTAACCAGTATCTTGATGCCGGCGTGTGCGAACCGTTGGATGATATTATTACGGATGACATAAAACAGGATTACACAGAAGCAGCGTTTGACCGCGTGTCAAGAGATGGTGTAATTTACGGCATTCCATTGGACGGTGATTTAGTGGGATTGTACTACAATAAGGAAATTCTGGAACAGAATGGTGTTACTCCTCCAACAACGTGGGATGAACTTAAAACGGCAGCGGCAAAATTAAATACAGATGATTATGCAGGATTTACATTTGAGGTTGACAAAGGTGACTGGCAATGCTTTACATTTTACCCTTTTGTCTGGATGCAGGGTGGAAGCCTGTTTACAGAAGAAGGCCTGGCTAATCTGAATTCTGAAGAGGTTGTAAATGCTCTTCAGTTATGGAGAGATTTACTGGATTCAGGAAATTGTAATGAAACACCGGGAAGATCTGTTTCAGATATATCTATTTTAACAAATGGAGAAACTGCTATGCAGATCAATGGAAGCTGGTCAGTTTTCCGTGCAGATCCTGAGAAATATGGCGTTGTACCATTACCCGCAGCAACAGCAAATGGAAATACTGCCAGTGTCGCAGGTGGATGGAATGTAATGGTAAACAATCAAAATGGTGAAGAAAAAATAGCAGGAGCCAAGGATTTCATCTCCTGGATGTGGCTTAATAAGGATCACGTGACAGAGTTTAATACAAAGGCCAAATTCTCTTATTGTATGAGAAAGTCTGTTATCGAAGCCGGTAAGGACGTATATCAGAGTAATGAAAATGCGATTGTATTCTCCGAAGAAGTATTACAGACTGCAAAGCCGGAAATTGCACTGTCTGGTGAAGCAAAGGAAATTGTGGCTACTATGATTCAGGATGCACTTTATAATACAAGTGCACAGGAGGCAGCAGATAACGCACAGGAAAGTATGCTGCAATATCAGAAAGAGAGTGGAGCAAAGTTCAGCGGCTAAGCTGACAGATAAAATCCAAACTGTTTGCCTGCTGCAGGGTATTTATCTTATCCTGCAGCAAACAAACAGTAAGGTAAAGGAGGCCTGAGTTAATGTGAAAAAGAAACGAAAGCATATAAAGCGGGAAACATTGATTTCTTACCTGATGATTGCACCGGAAATGATTTTGATGTTGATCTTCATTTTTATACCAATAGTATATGCGTTTTATATAAGTCTGTATGACTGGAATGCACTGGGAACTAAGACCTTTGTTGGAATTGCTAATTATCTGAGGATGATCAAGGATTCCACCTTCAAAAATAGTTTAGTGGTTACCGGAAAATATGCTGTTATATATGTTCTGGCGGTTTATGTTCTTTCATTGGCAGCAGCAGTTTTCGTGAATTCGATCAAAGGGAATAAGCGTCAACAAATGTGTAGGATAGCAATATATCTGCCAAATACAGTTTCGACAATTGTTGCCGCAACGTTATGGACGTTTTTATTTAATTCCAGAAACGGATATATTAATAAAATATTGGAAGAATTAGGAATTGGAAGGCAGCTTTTTCTGGGGTCCCGTACGCAGGCATTGATATGTGTTGCAATTGTAGGGATATGGATTGTATTTGGTTACAATATGATCATATTTTTATCAGCATTAAAGGATGTACCCAGTGAATACTATGAAGCTGCGAAGATAGATGGTGCAAATGCGGTTCAGAGATTTTTCAGGATAACACTTCCGTCTATTAAGGGAACGACTATTTTTGTGTTGATTACATCGTTGGTTGCATCCTTTCAGGCATTTGACCAGGTCAGAGTTATGACCTCCGGAGGACCTGGAAAGACAACACAGGTAACAGTATATTATATTTTCGAGCTTGCGTTTGAACAATACAGATTTGGGTATGCCTCTACTATTGCTGTAACATTGTCGTTAATCATTATGCTGGTTACTGTTATACAGATGAAGCTGTTAAAGTTTAAGTAGGTGATTAGAGTGAAAAAATACGGAATATTATTAATAAAAATTGTTGTCGGTTGTGTATTTTTAGCTTTTGCACTTTTTCCGATTATTCTGCTTATAAGCAGTTCACTTAAAATAGACACAGAGGTATTTGATTATCGGATTATCCCAAAACATGTCAGCTTTGATGCATTTAAACAGGTGTTTACAACGCTGGATGTTTTTACGGGAATTAAAAATTCGTTATTTGTAGCAACAATGGTGACGATTTTGGCACTTTTAGTACATTCCATGGCTGCCTTTGCCTTTGCAAGATTAAGATTTCCTGGGAAAAAAGCAGCTTTTATGTGGGTGCTCAGTACGATGATGATTCCCTTCCCGGTAATTATAATTCCATTATTTTTTATAATCAAAAGCTTAGGTCTTGTAAACTCGCTTTGGGGCATGATACTTCCTATGGTGCCTCATGCATACGGTGTTTTCCTCTTCAGACAGTATTTTGTGGAGATGCCGGATTCCTTGTATGAGTCAGCAAGAATTGATGGATGTTCAATTTTCCAGACATTCAGGAAAATATATGTTCCGCTCGCAAAACCTATGTTTATTACCTTGGGAGTTTCGTTTTTTGTTACTAACTGGAATTCATATTTGTGGTCTACCATTGTTGCTCAGGACAAAAGTAAATATACGATTCAGATACAGATTGCAACACTGATGGGATCCTTGAGAATTTCGTGGAATCAGATTCTGGCGGCATCGGTAGTTGCAATTATACCAACTGTTTTAATTTTTGGAGTGCTTCAGAGATATTATCTTGAAGGAATTAAGACGACTGGAATGAAGGACTAAAAATGTATTAATAAAATAAAGGAGGAAAGTTATATGTTAGGAAATGAAATGTTTAAATTTCAAGAAGGAGTTGTGTCCAGATGGGCAAGCCATGAAAATCCGGATGGCGCAAAAGGCGCAGGAGGTACAGCCAGGAATGGCAGAAAAGGAGCTCCCTGGTTTACATTGAATACCGGAGAGAGCAGGGTTTTAGCACATGCAGAAAATACAAGCGGCATTATCCGTCGTATTTGGATTACGATCAATGATCAGACACCGGATACCTTAAGAGGACTGAGGCTTGAGATGTTTTGGGACAATTGTGATAAGCCGGCAGTAGATGTACCTTTTGGAGACTTCTTCTGTGTAGGACTGGGAAAGGTTGCAACATTTAAAAATGCACTGTTTTCCAATCCTGAAGGACGCAGCTTCAGCACATATATTCCAATGCCATTTAAAACGGGTATGAAAATTGTGATTACAAATGAATCTTCATCACCTATTAAACACTTTTATTATGATATAGATTATACATTGGGGGATAAGTTCTCGGAAGATACCATGTATTTTCACGCTTTCTTCAACCGGGAGAATCTTACGCATTTGAAAAAAGATTTCGAGTTACTTCCTTATGTTGAAGGAAAAGGACGATATTTAGGTACGAATATGGGAGTTCGGTGTAATACGAAATTATATTCTGATACATGGTGGGGAGAGGGTGAATTCAAAGCATATATTGATGGTGATACAGATTTCCCTACTATATGTGGTACTGGAGTGGAAGATTATATTGGAACAGCCTGGGGACAAGATTACTATTATGATCTGTACTGCGGCTGCCCGGTATATGATAAGACAAATATGGAATTATGCTTTTATCGTTTCCATGTTCCGGATCCGATTTACTTTAACAGCAATTTCAGAGCAACTATACAGCAGATAGGAGGCGTTGATAGAGATGACTATTTCCATCATGCACAGCTACTGTATAAGAACCAGATGGCAGATAATCAGGTGATCTCTGTGGATGGAGAGGCTGTGGACTTTACCAATATTCCGATGCTGGATGGAAGACCTCTTTTGTTTGAAAGAGAAGACGACTGGTCATGCTGTACATATTTTTATTTAGATAAGCCGGAAAGTGCGCTTCCGGGACTGATGGATGCTTCAGAACGAACAAAGGATTTAGTTGGCAGACCCGGTTTTATGGGGAAATATCCACAGGAAATGCCACTTTTTGATTAACAGGTGAATGGCTATGATTAATAATAAGATTAAAGTCGGAATGGTAGGAATAAGCTTTGGAATGGAGTTTATACCGATATATTTAAAACACCCGGATGTATATGAAATAGCAATTGCTGATACAAATCCGGAACTGATCAAAATAGCCCAGGAGAAATTTGGAATCAACAGTAAGGATTGCTATGACAGCTATGATGAAATGCTTCGGGATGATGAGATAGATGCAATCCATATTGTTACACCGCCTTCTACACATGCGGATTTTTCAGTAAAGGCTTTAAGAGCCGGAAAGCATTGTGGATGTACAATTCCAATGGGCATGAGCATTCAGGAACTGGAAGATGTCATTAAGGCCAGGATAGAAAGTAAAAAGCAGTACATGTTTATGGAAACAACTGTATTTGGGAGAGAATATTTCTATGTGAAGGATTTGCTGGATCGTGGAAAGTTCGGTAAGATACAGTATATGACATGTGCGCATTATCAGGATATGGAAGGCTGGCCTTCATACTGGGAGGGCTTTCCGCCTCTGATGCATCCGACTCATGCGATAGGCACTTGTCTTATGCTGCTGAATGATTATCCAAAAGAAGTGTATGCAAAAGGATCAGGAAGGATCAGGGACGAGCTGGTATCACAATACCATTCTCCGTTTGCATTCGAGGCCGCATTTGTGACAATGGAACACAGTGATGTTGCGATAGAAATGGAACGCTTTCTTTATGGAGTTGCCAGAAGCTATTCAGAATGCTTCAGAATATACGGCAGAGATATGAGCTTTGAATGGCAGCAGCTGGCTTCTGAGGATCCGGTTATTTATACTCGGACCGGAGATATCCAGCAGGAAATGCTGGATATCGATGGTGATCCTGGCAGATATAACAGAGGTGGAGAAATTGTCGAGGAAAGAATAAAGGTTCCGGATTATGGATATAGACTGCCGGACAGTATTGCTGGATTTACGACAGAGACAGTATATAATGATGAAAATACTCATCTGTCATTTAAGCAGGGAGGTGGTCATGGAGGTTCCCATCCTCATATGATACATGAATTTGTACGTGCTATTATAGAGGACAGAAAGCCTGTAGTAGATGATATTGTAGGAGCTTACTGGACAGGAACAGGAATATGTGCACATCAGTCTGCAATGGAAGGTGGAGCTGTTATTCAGGTACCGGAATTCAAAAAATACCTCTAACAGATAAGAAGGCTGTTTAGTAAAAATTACAACACCAGAATCGCCAGTATTTATCAGAAGTTTTCGAATACCGCTGTTTCATACAGCGGTATTCTTTGTAAGTATGTACCAAAGTTTGTATTTTTTTGAGAAACCTATTTACAAACGAAATTTTATTCTATATAATTCGACCTATAAACAAACAGCAGTTGTTTATTTTCTAGAATCAAAACGATCAACAGAGTTATTTTCCGGAAGATCACAGGAAAGCTTCTTTCCAACATTCAACAAATGTTTCAAACGTAACTTGATAATCACACAAGGAGTATTACAGAAAGGGGTAATGTATACCATTGAACAGAAGAATCCTTGCGATTCTTGATAGTGAGGAAAACTATGCCTATCGCCTTATGGACTTTATCACAACAAAGGGGAATGTCCCATTTGAAGTCCATGTCTTTACACGGGATGACAAATTCTATTCTTTTCTGGAAAAAGAAAAAGTAGAATGCTTGCTCGTATCAGAGAACGCATATCAAAAGAAGATCGAAGCTCTGGAAATTCCACATATTATCATCTTGAGCGAAAATGGAACCAATTTAAATCAGGCACTTTATCATGTAAATAAATATCAGTCCTGCGACAGGGTGCTCCGGGAGGTTATGGAGCAGTATTCAGGGGGAAATGGAAAGGAAATTGCCGTAACTGCCTGCCGCAGAGGAAAAATGAAGATCATAGGGATTTATACTCCGGTAGGACGCTGCCTGCAGACGACATTCTCATTGACGCTGGGGCAGATGCTTGCCCGGAAGTATAGGACGCTTTATCTGAATTTTGAGGCATATTCAGGGCTTGGGAAAATGCTGAACCGGGAATTTGAGGGAGATCTTTCGGATTTGACCTATTATTTCAGCTGCGCCAGGGAAAAGCTGTTTTATCAGCTGAAAAGCCTGACAGAATGCGTAGGAGGACTGGATTTTATTCCGCCTGCGGATGTATATCAAAGCCTGTCAGGAATCCGGGGAACAGACTGGATCGATCTATTCCAGGAGATCGAGAAGATCACGGATTACGAATATCTGATCCTGGATCTGTCGGATTGTCTAATGGATCTGTGGGAGGTGCTGAAAAACTGTGATCTGATCTATACCATTGTGAGGGAGGATGCACTGGCTGAAGCGAAAACAAGTCAGTATGAAATGGCACTGGAAACAATGAAGTACAAGGAGATCACAGGAAAAACGAGGAAATGGATGCTGCCGCTGTTCCGTAAGCTGCCCATGCATTTTGGGGAACTGACATATGGAGACCTTGCAGCCTATATCCGAAAGGAGGTTTTTCCGGAGCTTCTTAGAAAGGAGGAACATGAGGACTGATGAACTGGTACTTGTAGAGGAGGAGATCATAAACCGGATGGATCTGACGCAGGATCTGAAGGAAGAGGAGGTCTGTGAACTGATTGATACAGAGATTCTGAGAGAGGGAAAAAGAAGACATCTGGAGCTTTCTTCCATGACGATCCTGCGGAAAAATATTTATCATGCGATCAGGGAGCTGGGTAAGCTGCAGGAGCTTCTGGAGGATCCTGAAATTACAGAGATCATGGTCAATGGGACAGACCCTGTTTTCATCGAAAAGGGAGGAAGATTATTACAGATCCCGGTACGCTTTGAAACGGAAGAAAAGCTCTGTCATGTGATCTGGCAGATAGCAGCCGGATGTAACCGGACGGTAAATGAAGCCAGGCCGATCATGGATGGGCGGCTTAAGGACGGATCCAGAGTCAATGTCGTGCTGCCACCGGTGGCATTAAATGGCCCGGTACTCACTATAAGACGTTTCCCTGGGAAACCTATAACCATGGAACAGCTGATCCGGTTTTCTTCAATCAGCCGGGAAGCAGCAGAGCTTCTGGAATCTCTTGTAAAAGCCGGATATAACATCCTGGTAAGCGGTGGTACCGGAAGTGGGAAGACAACTGCACTTAATGCCCTGTCGGCGTTTATTCCGCCAGAAGAAAGAGTGATCACCATTGAAGATTCTGCGGAGCTGCAGCTTCAGGGACTGCCAAATCTGGTAAGGCTGGAAACAAGGGTGGCCAGTGTGGAAGGCTGCCAGGAGATCACCATCCGGGATCTGATCCGTACATCTTTAAGAATGCGTCCAACACGCTTGATTGTTGGAGAAGTAAGAGGGAAGGAGGCGATCGATATGCTGCAGAGTGTGAATGTAGGACACTGTGGGATGACAACGATACATGCCAATAGCATCAGGGATGTGGTCAGCAGGCTGGAGACACTGGTACTGATGGGGATGGAGATTCCCATTCCGGCGGTTCGGCGGCAGATCAGTGCAGGATTTGATCTGATGGTGCATCTTGGGAGGCTCCGGGATGGGACAAGACGGGTGCTGGAGATTGCGGAGCCGCTTCCTTTTACAGAAGGAGAAATTCAGTTCCGGAGCCTTTACCGGTTTCGGGAGGTGGCAGAAAGAGAGGGCAGGATCATTGGTGAACTGGAAAAGGTGGGAGAGCTTATGCAGAAAGAAAAGCTCCGGGCAGCCGGGATCTGCGTCTGATGGCTTTTACCGGATTTCAGCAAAGGAACATTGGATCCTGATTGGAAAGAGTGTGGCAGCTGTGGTACTGCTGACATACTGCTTTTACCGGAGAGCAGGAGCAGCCATGCTCCTGCTGCCTGTCGGGATTATGTATTACTGCCGGGAGAGGAGACTTTTGCTTGGAAAGAAGAAGGATGACCTGTTACAGCAGTTTAAGGAACTACTGCAGCTTACAGTAGCTTCCCTGAAAGCGGGATATTCAGCAGAAAATGCTTTTTTGAAAGGCAGGGAGGATATGGCGGAGCTTTTCGGAGAGGAAAGTGAGATCTGCAGGATACTGGGACTTTTAAAGACAGGGCTTCAGAATAACAGAAGCCTTTCCGGATTGTGGCAGGAGATTGGGAAAATCTGTCAGATAGAAGAGATCACTGACTTTGCAGAGGTGTTTTCGGTAGCGAAGGAAAGCGGCGGCAATATGGTGTCGGTCATGGAGCAGGTCTGTGGTGTGATCGAGGGCAGGGCAGAAACGAAAAAGGAGATTGCTGTAATGCTTAGTGCCAGGATACTGGAACAGAAAATTATGAATGGAATGCCGTTTCTCATCATTCTGTATATTACGGTTACATCGCCCGGATATTTTGATGCCTGCTACAGCAGTGCAGCCGGGAATATATTAATGACAGGATGTCTTTCTCTTTATCTGTTTGCTTATTTCCTGAGCTGCCGGCTGGTGGAGGTGGAAGTATAGGTGATAGATAAACAGAGAATGTTCCTTTTTTCGCAGCTGTTTCCGCGGGAAAAGGCAGAACAGAAATATGAGTCATTTTATCGCAGAAAACGGCGGTTGCTGATCCTTATGGGAGCAGCTTGTATAGTAGTCATTCTTCTTCTTTGTATCAGCAGAGAAGAAAAAAGGAATCTGTCAGAAGAGGGAACACTGCAGCGGAAGGAATGGAATGAAGGATCCTATGAGGTTATCCTGCAGGGGAACGGTATATATGGAAAAGAACGGATGGTCCTTACTGTTACGGAGAGAAGGCTGACGCAGGAAGAGCTGGAAGCGCTGAAAACAGAAGCAGTGCAAAGGCTGACATCAGAGATCCTGAATGGAAACGGAAGTCTTAAGCGGGTTACTCACAGGCTGCTGCTTCCGGGGTATCTGGATGGGCTGCCCTTTCAGATTTCATGGGAAAGCAGTAATGCTCAGATTATAAACAGCCGGGGTGAAATTACCGCAGAGGAGATCCCGGAGGATGGACTGTCTGTCAGCCTCTATGCCAGTCTTTCCTATGAAGAAAGCTCCTTTACAGAAGAAATACCGCTGTGGGTATATCCAGAGAGAATGACTGAAGAGGAGGCTTACCGGAAGGAATTGCAGGAGCTGCTCTTAAAAACTGACAGAGAAAACCCTGAAGAGAAGGAAATATGGCTTCCGGAAGAAATGGATGGCCAGCCCATCTGTTGGCAGGAAGAATTAGACAAAACAATATTCATTGTGATTCCTTTTCTGGTCATGGGGATGATTCTGCTTTCATTTTCACTGGACAGGAAGCTTTACGAAAAAGAAAGAAAAAGAGAAAAGGAGATCAGAAGAGCATATCCGCAGTTTGTATCAAAGCTGCAGCTTTTGATCGGGGCAGGCATGACACCAAGAGCTGCCTTTATCCGGATCGGAAGAGAGTATGAGAGAAAGTGCAGGGGAGGAGGAAAAAGACAATATCTTTATGAGGAGGTTGTACTGGCTGGCTTCGCTTTTCAGAATGGAAAAGCAGAAACAGAGGTTTACAGGAGCTTTGGAAGAAGATGCAGGGAAAGAGAGTGTAGCAGACTTTCCTTTATTCTGGCAGCAAATCTGAGGCAGGGAAATGAGAAGCTGCTGTCACTTCTTGCAGAAGAAGCAGAGACAGTGCTTTTGGAGCAGAGATACCGGGCAAGAAAATACGGGGAGGAAGCGGGGACGAAGCTTTTATTTCCTATGCTTATCATGCTTCTGGTGGTCATGTTTCTGATCCTGCTGCCGGCGATGGGGAGCTTCAAAAAGGGATAATATATGAATCTGATGGGAGGAAACTATATATGGAAAACAAAATAATGACAGAGGTAAATGAGAAAAAAGTGTCAGGCAGCAGCTTTGACAACAGGGGAATGGGAACGGTGGAAATGATCCTGATCATCGTGGTACTGATCGGTCTGGTACTGATCTTTAAAACACAGATCATGGAACTGACAGAAAGTATTTTTCAAAAGATTGCGGCAGACAGCTCTGCAATCCTGGCATGATGAAGGGATATCTGACAGTATTTCTGTCTCTTTCCCTGTCGATTCTTTCCGGTGTAATTCTGACACTGACGGCGCTTGCCGTCAGAAATGGACAACGGCTCAGAATGGAGTGCATAGCAGATATCAGTATGAATTCTGCGCTGGCAGAATTTGAGAAGACATTACATGACAGATATGGGCTTTTCTATGTAGATCTTTCTTATCAGGAGGCGAAGCCTTCCCTTCAGAATATGGAACGGCGGCTGCAGTATTATCTTTCGGAAAATATTGCACTGTTTCAGAACAGTGACCTGTGGGGCAATCTTGCATTGAAAAATGTAGAGGTCAATGATGTGCAGACAGCTGCAGATGGACAGGGAGGGTCTATGAAAAATCAGGCAGTGCAATATATAGAAGACTGTGGAATCCACAGAGAGGAGACAGAGATACTATCAAGTGGTGACAGTATCTTAGGTACAGGGCAGGAAGATGCCATGGGAGCGTGGTGTGCCTTAATGGAAGAGATAGCCGGTATGGAGCTGCCTTTGATCCAGAATGATAAGGGAGAGTGGGAAGAAGTGCCTCTGTCAAATCCAGCAGACAGGGCATATGGATTTACAGGAAGTGATGTACTGTTTCTGGTTGGGGCACCTATAGATCGCATTCCGGTGGGAAAGATCCGAAAAGAAGATTATCTATCAGGACGAGATAGCAGTGACAGGAATAACCTGCAAAGGCAAAAAGAGGCAGATACCGGTCAGTTTATAGCTTATCTGTTTGAAATGATGGAAAATTACCGCGATGGGAAGGAAGATGGACTTCTAAAGTATCAGCTTGAGTATATAGCAGAGGGAAAGGAGTCTGATTATGAAAATCTGCAGGCAGTAGTGGAGAAGCTGGCAGGGATCCGCTTTGCGGTGAATGCAGAGGCTGTATTTTCTGACAGTGATCTGGTATCAGAGGCGGCAGGACTTGCAGAAGGCTTACAGGCAGTGTCCCTGAACCCTGCGTTTTTGAAGCCTGTAACAGAAAGTATTCTGTATGCCTGTGCTTATCTGGAAGCATTGTCAGAGGTAAAAGTGTTGCTGGAAGGTGGGAGAGTGAGCCTGAGGAAAGAAAGCTGGGTGATTCGTCCGGCTATGATTGCAGAAGCGGAAATACAGGGAGGCCAGAACATATCTTCCGGAATCAGCTATGAGCAGTACCTTGCAGGTATGATTTCAGTACTGCCGGAGAAGGAACGAAACTATAGGGCGATGGATATCATGGAAATGGATATCCGGATGCTGACAGGAAATACCGGATTTGCCATGGACTGCTGTGTGGAACGGTTCCGGGCACAGATCCAGGCAGCAGGATCCGTTCGTGGAAACTATCTGATCGACAGAACCTATGGATACTATTGAAAAGGAGGAAGAGAAAGGTGCTCTCCAGATTTAAAAGAATACAACTATGCAAACTAAATTCAAAGATCCCTTCTCTCATCACATCTGAAAAAAGGAGAGCATCTCTCTCTTCCTCTTTTTTCCTGAAAGGGGGAATGGCACTGGAGGGATGTCTGGTTCTTCCATTGTTTCTGTTTTTCATGAGCACACTGCTGTATGGCATGGAAGTGGTTCGTTTTCAAAATAATGCTTTTAGTTCCATGCACCGTGCCATCAGCAAATCGTGCTTTCTTGCTTATGAAAAATATGGTGGCTCAGGTGAACAGGAAGGAGATTTGTGCAAAATGGTCAGAGAGACACTGGAACAGGAACCGTTTCCTTATCTTTGCGTAAAGGGTGGAGAGATGGGAATGACAGTTCAGGCAGAAGCAGATGCTTATGAAAATATATCTGTGAAAATAGATTACGACATAAAGCCGTTTATTTACTTCCTCCCGATAGGGACTCTGAAGATAGAAGATGGGATCTTCGGGCACGGTTTTACCGGATATGTTCCCGGGAATTGTGGAAAACCAGAAGGCGGAACAGAAAGCTATGTGTATATCACAGAAAATGGAACCAGATACCATCTGTCAGATCAGTGTACCTATCTGCGGGTGAAGGTTCAGGCAGTTTCTGCAGAGGAAACAGAAAATATGCGGAACGGCTCCGGAGAAAAGTATACAGCATGCGAACGATGTAAACCGGTAAAAGGCGGTCTTGTTTATCTGACAGCATGGGGAAACCGCTATCATGGGGAGTCCGACTGCAGCGCATTGCAGAGAACTGTATACATGGTGCCGCAGTCAGAGGCTGGCAGCAGGAGTGCCTGCAGTAAGTGTGGGTGAGATGGGTAATGAACAGATTTACGATTAACGATTATGCAGGAGAATGTCTGGCACTGCTGTTTCTTGCCTGGTTTTCAGCAGAAGATATCCGGGACAGGAGGCTGTCTCTGACAGAGCTTTCAGGCAGCCTTCTGCTTGGAATGCTATATCTTACGTTGACAGGAGGCTTAGATGATGGAAAATTGCCTTACCGGATGCTGCCGGGATTATTCCTGATTTTGCTGGCATATCTTACCAGTGAACAGGTGGGATATGGGGATGGACTGGCAGTTCTTATCCTTGGCTGTTTTCTGGGGGCAGGGAAATGTGCAGCCGTATGTGGGACGGCCTTTATGCTGTCCGGTCTTTTTACTACAGGAAAAATATGCCTGAAAAAGGAAGAACCGGTTCCGTTTCTGCCCTTTTTACTGGGAGCGCTGGAGGTGGTACTGCTTGTGGAATAAAAAGGTAAATGGATATCTGACGGTGGAAGCATCCTTTGTAATGCCGATAGTACTGTTTCTCCATCTGCTGGTGATTCTTCTGGCCTTTTTTCTTTATAACAGATGTGTCATCTCCCAGGATCTTTATATTCTGGCACTGCGTGGCAGCAGGTTTACGGACCATGGCTCCTTTTACGGGGAAGTGATTTATGGAGATATGGCAGAAAAAGGCACAGATACGGATTATCTGAGGGAAACGCTGGCAGACAGGCTGCAGTATTATCCGTTTTATGATCAGCAGGAAAATGAGCTCCATACAGATGGAATATATGGGGATGTTGAAATTGGTACCAGTGGTTATGATGGTGCACTGACAGTAAGCAAACGGCTGGAACGATTGAATATCAGGGAAGAAATACGAAAGGTGAGACAGAGTAAATGAGAGAGATCAGTTATCATAAGGATTATCGTCATAATTATCTGATCATCCGTGAGGATGAAATGACAGGAGATGACTATCAGAGAAAAATGATCACGGAAAACCGGATCAGAGGGCTGCTGCCCTGTCAGATCCGGTATATTAACGGGGAAACGCTGCTTTATTATGAAATCACATCAAAACAGAGTGTGAAAGGCCTGTTTGAAGGAAAGCACCTTACTATGAAAGAACTGAAGGGCTTATTCATCAGCTTGAAAATGGTGATGGAGGAGACAGCTTCTTTTCTGCTGCCGGAGGATGGACTGCTGATAGAACCGGATATGATCTTTACAGAGTTGGAAAAAGATGAATTTTATTTTGTCTATGATCCTTTTTCGGAGAGCAGAGGGGCACAGACACTGATCACTCTTTTGGAATTTCTGGCAGATCATGTGGACGGAGAAGATAATGCTGCCCTGCAGGCGGTATATCATATGCTGGATCTGGCAGAAAAGGAACAGTTTGTACTGGATGAAATCGTGGAGTGGTTTGGTGAAGAAGAACAGCCAGAGAACGTTCCAGAACCGGAAAAAGAAATACATGAGATGCAAATGGAAGAACCATATCCCTGTTATGAAGAGCAGGAACCGGCAGAGAATCCGGCAATTCAGAGACTGATCAGTACACAGGCAGCAAAAGTCTATCTGGTCTGTGCGGTTTTTCTGAGTGTGGTACTTGGTTACCTGACATATACATATGAGCTTTCGGAAAAAATGCTTGTCTTCAGTTACGCAGGATTTTTTCTGGCAGGACTGCTGATAATTCTTTCATTGGGGACAGTTATAGTCAGGAAGCTTTCTGGCAGAAAGCAAAAGAGAGAAACGGAAAATCTGTCATTCCGGGAAACGGAAGAGGAAATGTTTTCACATGGAATCTATGAAGAGGCCTGTTCTGAAAGAGTACAAGGTCAGCGGAAGGAATATGGGGATACCGTCTATATTCCATGGACAGCAAACAGTGAAAACAAGCTGTACGGAGTAGGGAAGGATAATAAATTCCATATTGACCTGAACCGGCTGCCGATCACAGTGGGAAAGCTGGCAGGGAGCGTGGATATGGTGATCGATAATCAGAGCATCAGCCGGGTACATGCCCGGTTCACCAGAGAAGGAACGAGAATCTGCATGACAGATCTGAATTCTACTAATGGGACTTTCAAGAATGGACTGCGTCTGACGCCTAATACTTCTGAGATCCTGGAACCCGGTGACGAGATTCGTCTTGGAAAGCTGAAATTTGTATATCGTTAAGAAGATTGCATAATCCGGCGTCCATGGTATAATTAAAAAACAGGGCAGACATTAACCGAAAGGGTTGGATAATCAGAATGAAAATAGCAATTTATTATGGTGGCCGCGGACTGATCGATGATCCCACATTATATGTGATCAACAAAATGCAGGAGGTTCTGGAGGAACTGCATGTAACAGTAGAGAGGTACCACCTGTATGAACTGAAGAACACGATCACTACGCTGCCTAAGACCCTAAAGGAAGTAGACGGTATCATTCTGGCTACGACCATAGAATGGTTTGGTATTGGCGGTTATATGCAGCAGTTTCTGGATGCCTGCTGGCTGTATGGAGATAAGGAAAAGATTGCCAGCATTTATATGTGTCCAGTGGTCATGTCTACGACCTATGGAGAGCGGGAGGGCAAGCTGAATCTTGAAAATGCCTGGGAAATCCTGGGCGGTAAGCCATGCAGTGGTCTCTGCGGCTATATTGCCGATATTGCAGATCTGGAAGGTAACGAGGAGTATAATAGTATCATTGAAAAGAAAACAGAGAATATTTATCGGACAGTAAATCAGAAGATGGCTAGCTTCCCGGCCAGTAACCAGGCTGTGAAGCAGCTTGTTTCCAGCACCAGAAATACAGATCTGACACCGCAGGAAACAGAACAGCTTTCCCAGTATGCAGCAGATGACAGCTATGTAAAGCGGAAAAAGGAGGATATTCAGGAGCTTACCAGCCTGTTCCGGGATCTGATGGGAACAGAGGAGCAGGAAAATACAGAGGATGAGTACTGCAGGGAGCTGCAGAGCCATTTTGTGCCACAGGCAGGTTTTAAGGCTGTTTATAAGCTCCAGCTTGAAGAGAAAAAGAAGCCACTGATCATTGAAGTAAATGGAACAGAGATCCGGGTATATTACGGGAATGTGAACAGTGCAGATGTGGAGATTCAGATCGGACGCAGTGCAGTAGATGATATTATCCATGGCAGGATGACATTTCAGAGAGCCTTTATGGGGGGGCTCATGAAAATGAAAGGTGATTTTAAAGTATTACGTACACTGGATCAGATCTTTCAGTTTATGGATCAGAAATTGTAAAGCATATGGTAACAACAGATAATGATAACAGGTTCCTGTGAAATACAGGAGGGAAGGAAAGAAATATGAAGAATGATAATTGTATTTTCTGTAAAATTGCAGCTGGAGAAATCCCGTCAAAAACATTGTATGAGGATGAAAAATTCCGCGTGATCCTTGATCTTGGTCCGGCTACCAGAGGACATGCACTTGTGATCCCGAAGGAGCATTATGCAGATCTCTATGAGATACCTGAAGAGACTGCCGGAGAAGCCATGAAGGTTGCTAAAAAGATGGCAGCTGTTATGACAGAAAAGCTGAAAGCAGATGGCTTTAACATTGTTCAGAATAATGGTGAGGTGTCGGGACAGAGTGTATTCCATTTCCATATCCACCTGATTCCCAGGTATGAAGGAGATGGACATATCCTTTCCTGGAATCCTGGAAGTCCGTCCCAGGAAGAACTGGAAGAAGTAAAGCAGCAGATTCTTGGATGATCTGTCTGGAAAATCTGGAAAGAAGGAACAGACAGAGAAAGGCGGAGCAGACCATTGAGAACAGTAAAGACCAAACAGATCACAGAAAATATCAGGGAAATGTGCATTGAAGCCAACCACTTTCTGACAGGAGATATGACAGAAGCATTGGACAGGGCAAGAGAGTCTGAAAAAGCGCCTCTTGGAAAACAGATTCTGCAGCAGCTTCAGGAAAATCTGCAGATTGCAGGAGAGGATATGATCCCGATCTGTCAGGATACCGGAATGGCAGTGGTATTTGCAGAAGTTGGACAGGATGTTCATATAGAAGGTGGTCTTCTGGAAGATGCCATACAGGAGGGTGTGCGCAGAGGATATACAGAAGGGTTTCTGCGTAAATCTGTGGTAAAGGATCCACTGATCAGGGAAAATACAAAGGATAATACACCGGCGGTTATCCATTATACGATTACATCCGGAGATAAGATCAGATTGACATTGGCTCCTAAGGGGTTTGGGAGTGAAAATATGAGCCGGATCTTTATGCTGAAACCGGCAGATGGAATTGAAGGTGTGAAAAATGCCATACTTACAGCAGTAAAGGATGCTGGACCCAATGCATGCCCGCCTATGGTAGTTGGCGTGGGAATTGGTGGTACCTTTGAGAAGTGTGCACTGATGGCCAAGCAGGCACTGACAAGACCGGTGAATGAGCATTCTCTCATTCCTTATGTAAAGGAAATGGAGGAAGAGCTTCTTGAAAAGATCAATAAAACAGGGATCGGACCGGGAGGACTTGGGGGCAGTACCACTGCACTGGCCGTGAACATTAATACTTTTCCCACACATATTGCAGGGCTGCCTGTAGCAGTGAATATCTGCTGTCATGTAAACAGACATGCAGTCCGGGAAATCTGACAGGGAAGAGAGGACAGGATATGGAACGACATATGACAGTTCCCTTTGGGGAAAAGGAAACATCCGGGCTGAAAAGTGGAGATTACGTATATCTTACAGGTACCATCTATACTGCAAGAGATGCGGCACATAAAAGAATGTATGAGGCGTTGCAAAAAGGAGAGAGCCTGCCGTTTGATCTGAAGGATAATCTTATCTATTATATGGGACCATCTCCCGCCAGGGAAGGAAGACCTATCGGATCTGCAGGCCCTACGACTGCTAGCAGAATGGATAAATATGCGCCTGCGCTGCTTGATCTTGGACTTCGGGGAATGATCGGAAAGGGCAGGAGAAGCGAGGATGTAAAAGAAGCGATTGTCCGCAATAAGGCGGTTTATTTTGCTGCAGTTGGCGGGGCAGGAGCCCTTTTATCAAAGTCCATATTACGCTCTGATGTGATTGCTTATGACGATCTTGGGACAGAGGCAATCCGTAAACTGGAGGTTAAAGATTTTCCGGTGATCGTAGTGATCGATCCTGAAGGAAATAATCTGTATGAAACCGCAATTGCCGCATATAGAGAAGAGTAGCGATGAAAATATTGAAGAATTATTCTTTCCGCAAAAAAACATTTGCCGGTATGCTTCTGGCAGCAGGAATTCCGATGCTGATCGGATACTTTATCATGCTTCAGATGTTTAATATTACCTACCGGAGAAGTCTGAACCAAGAGGCGGAAACGATTCTGAACGCAGTAGCCGGGTCTTTTGACTCGGCTTTTTCAAATATTTATGATGGGATCCGCCAGCTGGCAGAGGAAGAAATCATTCGCAAAAATCTGGAAAATGGAGATGGAGCAGGAACCTCCGTATACCGGGAACTGTACGCAGTCAGCTCCAAATACAGTAAGTATGCTTATTTTTCCATTTATGATGCAGAAGGGAAAAAGCTGGTTTCTGTGACGGAGAATACTTATATCAAAGAAAAGCTGCCATTAGACTGGAGCGTATTATATGAAGCAGGACAGAATCCGGGCAAAGTGGTTGTACGGAACGCCAGATTATATGAGGGGGAGAAAAGAGTTGAGTTTCTTAGAGCAGCTATGGCAGTCCGTTCAGAAAAGGGAGAAATCACAGGATATATTGTAGCAACTGTAAATGACGGACTTTTTGATAATATGAAGTGGGGGCTCGTCAGCGAGGATCAGGGTGTTATTTATGCTATGGACAGCTTCCAGGAGATGGTATACTGCTCAACGGATTCCTATGACGAAGATGAAATGCGCCGGATCAGACGGGAAATGCTCCGGGACGAGGCTGCTGACAGCGACAGTCAGAATGCCTGCGTGAGTGCAGATAAGAAATATTTTTATTACGTAGATTACGAAGAGACAAGTGGTCTTTATCTGTTTTACCAGCAGCCGGTTGCGGCATTAAATCAGTTAAAAAACCGTGCATTTACCATAGCAGTGATGTCAGCAGCTCTTGGGCTTATAATCTGTATTTTCTTGTCAAAATCGGTCAGCAGCTTTATTTATCAGCCGATTAAGAGGATGCAGGATGCGATCGCAGAGATCCGGCAGGGAAATTTCAAAGCAAGGATCAAGGTTGACAGTCAGGATGAGCTTGGGCAGCTTTCGGAGAGCTTTAATATGATGGCAGAGCATCTGACTGATAACATGGAACGTCTTCTTGCCAGAGAAAGGGAGCTGAGCGAGGTACAGATCAAAATGATGCAGGCACAGTTGAATCCACACTTTTTGTATAATACGCTGGATACCATGAAATGGCTGGGAAAGGCTAATCAGATCCCGGAGATCGCCACGATATCTGCTGATCTTGCCAAGATCCTTAGGATGAGTATTTCTGCAAACCCGGAGGTACCACTGGCGAAGGAAGTGGAACTGGCTGAGGCATATGTCCAGATTCAGGAAATCCGATTTGCAGATAAATTTGAATTTATTGTGGATCTGCCGGATGAACTGGCAGCTCTTCTGGTACCTAAGCAGATTCTGCAGCCAATTATAGAGAATGCGATCATCCATGGTCTTGGAGGAAGAGAAAATGGAAGGGTTATGGTGCAGGCAAGACAGACAGGGGAAGAAATTCTTAAGATCCGGATCCATGATGACGGTGTTGGGATGAGCAGGGAACAGGTGTGGAAGCTGAATCACTGCGAGGAAGATACTTCAGAGCAGCACAGAATGGGAGAAGAAAGACACAGTATCGGGTATTATAATGTCAATGAGATCATAAGGCTGAATTATGGGGATGGTTATGGCTTGTATACGGAGTCTGAGGAAGGGGCAGGAACCTGTATTTACATGACATTGCCGGTCAGAAAAGGGGAGAAGGATGTATAAAGTAGTTGTAGTTGAAGATGAGAAGCTTGTACGGGAAGGGATTGTACACGGAACAGAATGGTCCCGGATCGACTGTATGGTAGCAGGTGCGGCCGGAGATGGGGAAGAAGGAATTGAAGCAGTACATAAATATCACCCGGATGTGATCGTGACAGATATCTGTATGCCCAAAAAGAGCGGGATTGAAATGGTGGAAAGCCTGCGGAAGGAGGGAAATCATGCAGTGGTTATTTTTCTGACAGCTTATGGAGAGTTTTCCTATGCCCAGCAAGCGGTAAAGCTGGGAGCTGCAGATTATCTGCTGAAGCCGTTTTCAGACGGAGAGCTGGAAGATGCAGTAGAGCGTATCCTGAAGCAGAATAAAGAAAGAACAGAAACAGAGGAAAAAAATCCGGAATGCAGTCTGATCAAGGGGGATAAGAGCAAATATATCATGGATGCAGTCTCTTATATTGATGAGAATTATGCTAATCCCAATATTTCTGTCAGGTCTGTGGCAGAGAGCCTCGCGATCAGTGAGGGACATCTTAGCCATTTATTCAGGAAGGAAACAGATTTTACCTTCCTGTCTTATCTGACGCAGTGTCGTATGCGGGCGGCAAAGAAGCTCCTGAAGGATCATAGATATAAGATTTATGAGGTGGCGGAAATGGTGGGATATAAGGATATCACTTATTTCAGTGTCACCTTTAAAAAGCTGATAGGAGTATCCCCGTCAGAATATCAGGACAGATACAGAGATTAAAATGTCAGAATAATTAAAAGGATATGCGTTTTGTCCAGTATACAGTTTTGTGTAGTATTTATATAATATAAATATAATCAATGAATTTTTTGTTACATATGAACAAAAGTGGGAGCGGCCTAAAGAACAGCTCCCGGAAAAGGAGGATTCATTTATGAAACAGTTAAAGGGCAAAAAGGCGCTGGCCGCAATCCTGACAGCAGCGATGACCATGTCACTGATGGCATGCGGAAGTTCAGGCAGCGCGGCAACAGAGGAGAAGCCGGCAGAAGAGACACAGGAGACTGCTGCGGCAGAAACAACAGATACTGCGGCAGAGGAAACCACAGAGAGCAGTGATTCTGGAATGGATGCTTTGATTGAAGCAGCTAAGGCAGAAGGAAAGCTTACTGTATATGGTTCCTGCGAGGAAGCTTATCTTTCAGCAGCATGTCAGAAATTTGAAGAAATGTATGGTATTCAGGTAGATTATCAGAGACTTTCTACCGGCGAGGTTTATACCAAGATTGAAGAGGAAGCAGGAAATCCTTCCGCAGATGTATGGTTCGGAGGAACAACAGATCCTTATAATGAAGCGGTAGCAGCAGGACTGCTTGAGCCTTATCAGGCACAGAATGCATCCCATCTGATTTCTGATACATACAAGGATCCGGATGGAAACTGGTATGGAATTTACAAGGGTATCCTTGGATTTATGGTAAACAAAGAAGAGCTTGACAGACTTGGCCTTGAGGAGCCAAAGGACTGGGATGATCTATTAAAGCCTGAGTATAAGGGGCTGATCGGAATGTCCAATCCATCCACAGCAGGTACAGCAAAGCTGGTCATTAACACCATGGTTCAGATGAAGGGTCATGATGAGGCAATGGAGTACTTCAAGGAGCTTGATAAGAATATATATCAGTATACTAAGAGCGGCTCTGGCCCATCCAAGATGGTAGGACCTGGCGAATGCGTTATCGCAATCGGTTTCTTACATGATGGCATTACACAGATCCTTTCCGGATATGACAATATCGATCTGATCATCCCTGCATCAGGTACCAGCTATGAAATTGGTGCAACAGCAATCTTTAAGGGCTGCAAGAATGAAAATGCTGCAAAGCTCTGGGTTGAATATGCATTATCACCTGACTGTGTAAATATTGCAAAAGAGAACGAGTCCTATCAGTTCCTTGTTATCGACAATGCAGAGCAGCCTGAAGAAGCAACCCAGTTCGGACTTGATCCTGACAATGTGATTGATTACGACTTTGAAGACGCAAAACAGAACACAGCTACCTATGTAGAAGACTTCTTCAATGCAGTAACAAACGGTTCTTCTGAAAATGCCGACAGCAGCAGATTCCTGACCGAGTAATTAACAGAATCAGGGGAGATGGTGTCTGTACCATCTCCCTCTTTTTATCAGAAAGGGGGAAAACAGATGGCTGCCCAAAGTAAGAGTGCAAAACTGGATCGAAAAAAACTGTTTTCTGATCCGGTTATGGTAGGAATGATCAGTATTCTGCTCATTTTCCTTGTATTATTTATTGTATATCCGTTGTTTGTTCTTTTGATTGACAGTATTTATACCGAAGGAAAGCTCACGCTTTCCGTATTCCAGAGAGTTCTCAGCATGAAGCGTTTCCGGACTGCGTTTTCCAATACCCTGGTGCTGGGACTTCTGACAGGAATTCTTTCTACGGCAATCGGACTTCTTTTTGCATATGTAGACGTTTATGTAAAAATAAAAAACAAAGCAGTAGGAAAGCTGTTTAATGTTGTATCACTGCTTCCGGTTGTATCACCGCCTTTTGTATTATCCTTATCGACTATTATGTTGTTTGGACGGAGTGGAATTATTACCCGTTCGCTCCTTCACATATATGATTCCAATGTATATGGATTAAAAGGAATTGTAGTCGTTCAGACACTGACCTTTTTCCCGGTCTGTTATCTGATGCTGAAGGGACTTCTGAAAAATATAGATCCATCGCTGGAAGAAGCTGCCCGTGATATCGGTGCTTCCCGGATGAAGGTATTTACGACAGTTACCCTGCCGCTGCTTCTGCCAGGTCTTGGAAATGCGTTCCTTGTAACCTTTATCGAGTCAGTTGCGGATTTCGCAAACCCGATGCTGATCGGTGGTGATTATGATACGCTGGCAACTACGATCTATCTGCAGGTAACAGGCTCCTATGATTCAACAGGTGCTGCAGCGATGTCAGTTGTATTACTTTCACTGACACTGATCCTTTTCTTTATCCAGAAATATTATCTGGAAAGAAAGACAGCAGCTACATTGACGGGTAAAGCATCCAGAGCAAGAATGCTGATCGAGGATAAGAGTGTAACCATTCCTCTTACACTGATCTGCTGTTTCGTAGCACTGTTTGTTATCATCATGTATATCATGATTCCTTTTGGTGCGTTGTTTAAGCTGTGGGGACGGGATTATTCACTGACCTTTAAGTGGTTTGATTATCTCTTTAAATACAGTGGGCTGAAGGCGTTTAAGGATTCCTTCCTGCTTTCGGTGATCGCAGCGCCGATCACAGCCCTGCTTTCCATGGTGATTTCCTATCTGGTAGTAAAGAAAAAATTCAGATCCAAGGGATTTATTGAATTTGTTTCTATGCTTGCCATGGCGGTTCCCGGAACGGTTCTTGGTATTGGCTATATCAGAGGCTATGCAAATGGAATTTTCCATACAGGTGTCCTCAGTGGTATTTATGGAACCGGAATTATCCTGATCATTGTATTTATCGTCAGAAGTCTTCCTGTTGGAACAAGAAGTGGTATTTCCGCCCTGAGACAGATTGACAAATCCATTGAGGAATCTGCTTATGATCTGGGAGCGGGAAGCGGAAGAGTATTTACAACAGTAACGCTTCCACTGATTAAGGATTCGTTTTTCAGTGGCCTGGTAACATCATTTGTGCGCAGCATTACTGCGATCAGTGCGATCATTCTGCTTGTAACGCCGCAGTTCCTGCTGATCACCTGTCAGATCAATGAGTTCGCAGAAAAAGGTTACTATGGCGTGGCATGCGCCTACGCGACAATCCTGATCGCTATTGTATATCTGTCGGTTCTGCTGATGAACCTGTTTATCCGGTTCTTTGGCACAAGTAAAAAGATAAAGGAGGAAAAATAATATGCTGAAAGAATCCAAAGGAATCCGTCTGGAGCATATTTCCAAAATATATCAGGATCCTAAAACAGGAAAAGACTTTAAAGCTGTGGATGATGCCAATCTGGTGATCGAGCCAGGCAGCTTTGTTACCCTGCTTGGACCTTCCGGCTGTGGAAAGACTACAACCCTTCGAATGATTGCCGGCTTTGAGAGCCCGGATGAGGGAGAAATCTATCTGGGAGATCAGCCTATTAATGAACTGACGCCCAACAAACGTGATACAGCGATGGTATTCCAGAGCTATGCACTGTTTCCTCACTATAATGTATTTGACAATGTAGCATATGGTCTGAAGCTTCGTAAGCTGGATAAAAAGGTGATCCATGACAAGGTTATGGAGATCCTGGATCTTGTAGAACTGAGTGGCATGGAAGGACGTATGACAAACCAGCTTTCCGGTGGACAGCAGCAGAGAGTTGCACTGGCAAGAGCGCTGGTAGTAGAGCCGAGTGTTCTGCTTTTTGATGAGCCTCTTTCCAATCTGGATGCCAAGCTTCGTGTATCCATGAGAACAGAGATCAGAAATATCCAGCAGAGAGTGGGGATTACAGCGGTTTATGTTACTCATGATCAGAGTGAAGCCATGGCTCTCTCAGATCAGATCATTATTATGAATAAGGGAGTTGTTTCACAGATCGGTACACCACAGGAGATTTACTATCATCCTGCTGATGAGTTTGTAGCAGACTTTATCGGAGAAGCGAACTTCCTGCGAGGCAGGCTTGTACAGAAGGACGGTGAAAAGGGAGTGCTGTCTATTGATAATCATGACGTAGAGGTAGATGATATAGGAAGCTTTGAGGTTGGAAGTGACTGCACTGTTGTATTGCGGCCGGAAGCAGCTGTACTTGCACCGGAAGGACAGCTGCCCTGCAAGGTTGTGATGAGCTGCTTTATGGGTGAATATCAGAATTACCATGTAATGGCAGGAGATACTCTTGTTAAGATCACAGACTTTAACCCCAAGCATAAGAGGATTTATCGGGTTGGAGAAGAAGCCTTTGTCAGATTTGATACCTGTGATGTACACATTATATAATAGAAGAAATCAGGTATCTGGATAAAGGAGGGGTAACGAATGGGTAATTTTCTGATGGAGCAGCTACCTTTCTTTGTCAGGATCATTCTTGCCTGTCTGTGCGGTGGTATTATAGGACTGGAAAGGCAGCTTCGTACCAAAGTGGCCGGAACCAGAACTCATATTATGATTGCACTGGCATCGGCACTGATGATGATCATATCAAAATATGGATTTATGGATGTTATTGGGATTGATGGGACTTCCTGGGACGTTTCCCGTGTTGCGGCAGGTATTATCACTGGAATTGGTATACTGGGTGGTGGCCTTATCTTTATTGGAAAGCAGGGCTATGTAAGCGGAATTACCACAGCGGCTGGTGCCTGGGTTACAGTAGGTGTGGGAATGGCTGTAGGAGCCGGTATGTATCCGATCAGCATTGGAACTACATTGCTTGTTGTTCTGATCCAGACTGTATGCCATAAGGATCTTTGGGTAGTAAAGCAGGCTACGAGAGCCAGGGTTGTATTTCTGGTGTCTAATGAAAAAGATGCCTTTGGTAAAATTAGTAGTGAATTGAATGGTTATAATATATCCATAAGTCAGTTCAAGTGGGAACGTAAAGGAAAAAATGTTTTTCAGGTCCGCTGTCAGGTACTGATTCCCGCCAGATACAGTAAGGAAGAGATCGTGAATTTGTTTGCTGGTCTGGATGAGGTGGAATCTTTTGAAATTATTCAATAGAAATGGAAAAAGAAGCGGTGCACAGGAGTATATTTCCTGTGCATTCCGCTCTCTACTTTATCTAGTATTTTTTTCTCAAAAAACACTAGATAAAGAAGTTGACAAACGATAGTGGCTTAGGTATAATAACTTTTGCGTCGTAAAGATGCACAATAAAATATTGGTAGTGGGAAGCAATTCAGATTATGGAGAAATACTCAAGAGGCTGAAGAGGCGCCCCTGCTAAGGGTGTAGGTCGTTCACGCGGCGCGAGGGTTCAAATCCCTCTTTCTCCGTTTAGCTACCAATAGTCCTGGAAGTGCCAGAGTTGGTGCTTCCAAATTTTTCGCCAGGACTTGTAAAAACAACCTATATTTTATGTAAATATTCGTTGACAAGAACTTGGGACAGGTGCTATAATCAAATTCCACCGTCTGAAAGAGCTGGTAAGAGATCCGGTGTGACGGAAGGGAGGTTTTTCTGAGAAGAAAAACAAAAATAAAAAATCTCAAAAA
>NZ_JAXXXI010000006.1:0-8691 GCF_037359455.1 Suilimivivens sp. | reverse complement strand
TATACTGCTGAAATCGAAAACCCTGCTTCTTATAGAAAGTATAAATCTCTCCGATACTCTCTGCAACCTGTTTCGTAACCACTGTAAGAATATTGTATTCTGCACCGCACTTCTCAAGAAGCCTGATCGCCCCAAGGATCCTGTCAAAGGATGGACTTCCCTCTTTGCCATGTCTGCTGGCATCATGAGTTCTTTTCACACCATCTAAGGAAATCCCCACGAGGAAACGATTCTCTGCAAAAAAATGGCACCACGCATCATCCAGCAGGTACCCATTAGTCTGGATGGAATTATAAACCATCACGCCTTTTTTATTATACTGCCTCTGCAGTTCCATTACCCTGTGAAAAAAGGGCAGACCCCGAAGTGTCGGTTCTCCGCCCTGAAATACATAATAAATACCGCCCTCTGCACGGAGCATGGTCTTTCGGATCACCGCCTTCAGGGTTTCTTCTGTCATAAAGCCAAAAGAAGCCTGATCACGGTGCTCCATCTCATCTCCATAAAAACAGTAATCACATTTCATATTGCACTGCCCGGATGCCGGTTTGATCATTACCACAAGTGGTTTCATAAGTACTCCTGTCTGTTATCGTGAGAACTGATAAATATTATACCCGCAAATCCCGATCATGACTACCATTAAAATCACAAACAGTTTTTCCACGGTACTGTCCTGAATCCTTTGGGAAATGCTTCTTCCTGCCATACCGCCCGCAATCCCGCCAAGCACCATGAATACCAGGATCAGCGATGCAAAGACCGGTACTGACCGGCTGACAATGCTGACAAACAGGCTCATACACTGGGAAACAAAGATCACATACAGGGAATTTTCTGTTGCTTCCCTGGTAGTCATGGAAAAGAAATAGTACAGCACAACCAGATTTAAGGGTCCTCCGCCAATCCCAAGGAATGCTGACAGACCGCCAAGACACATTCCAATCAGGATGCAGACCCATGCTTTTCTGATATTATGGGTGACAATCCTTTTCTTTTGCAGCGTATACAAAAGTGTAAACAGCGTCACAAACAGTAGACAGATCGCCTGCACAAATCCAAGGGAAGATGCACTTTCGCTTCTTTCCAGCACTGCCTGCAGAAGCTGCTTTCCAAGGACACCGCCAAGGGCTGCTCCCATAGCCAGCGGAAAGCTCCGTCCTGAATCCAGATGAGAGGATCCCTTATTCAGTTTGCCTCTGCCTACCGAATATGCGGTCATGGCAAGCACAGTGCAGCCTGACAGAAAGCTGATCGTGTCGGCCTCCATAATCCTCAGGGCATCCAGCAGCGGCTTGATGATGATGCCGCCGCCAATGCCACAGATGCTTCCAACCATAGATGCTGACAGGCAGATGAGAAACAGTAACACTATCATAATTTGCCTCTTTTACTTAATCCTCAAAATCAAGAAGTCTCGGGTTCATACAAGTCAGCCTGTTGACTCTTGCTCCTTCCGGCTTTGGCACTCTGGAACCATATTTCAGGATCGGGTCATTTGTTTCCTTCATCCAGTTTTCCAGCCTTAAGGAAAGGTCATTATACACCTCTGCATATTTTTCATTCTCTGTCAGATTCTCTCTCTCATAGGGATCGATCCAAAGATCAAACAGATATTCCCTGACTCTCTTCTTTTCCAGATATCCGTTTTCCACAAGAAAATCCTTGCTGATCGCCTCATCAATATTAGCAGGTACCAGTCCGTTATGATAATCAAACAGACGGATCAGCTTATAACGGTCTGTCCTGATACAGCGCTTCGGTTCATAGGCTGCATGATAGGTCACCTCAGAGAAAATCTCATCTCTGACCTTCTCTGCCTTCTTTTCCATAAAAGGTACCATGCTGTAACCTTCTGTCCAGTCCGGAATGGGCGCCCCTGCCAGCTCACAGACTGTCGGATAAATATCAAGCTGTGAGATCAGGGTATCCACTGCCTGTCCTTTACGCTGATTTCCCGGATAATCCATGATAAAGGCAACTCCGATTCCCGTATCATACAGAGTACATTTCATCTTCGGAAAAGCAATTCCATGGTCAGTGGTAAAAATTACCAGTGTCTGATCCCGAAGTCCTGTCTTTTCCAACGTTTCCATGATTCTTGCAAAGCAGTTGTCCACGACTCTTGCTGACTCACAGTAGTCTGCCATATCTCTTCTGTTGGCATCACAGTCATAAAGCGGAGTGGGAACCGTCAGATAATCCGAATTTATGTCCTTCTTTGCTTTTGGATATTCTCTGTGGGTATTAAACCAGCCCATGGAAAGGAAAAATGGTCTATCTCCTTCTTCGCTCTGCCTTTTCAGATAAGCACAGGCCTCCTCTGTATTGGAATAATCCCAGTCCTCCATACTTGCTTCTGTCTGATCCATATTAAATTCCTGGCTGCCCACGATCTCGTGATAGCCGATCATATGATAATCGGGCGCTTCATGCTGAATACCGCACAATGCGGTATGATACCCGTTTTTTCCCAGATAATTTGCCAGATGATGCTCATAGTTGTTGAGCTGCCAGCCTCTGCTTGCCAGCCCCTGCATTCCGTTCTCATGGGGCGTATATCCTGTCAGAAGCCCTGCCCGGCTTGGAGAGCACGTTGGTCCTGCACAATAGCAGTGCCTGAAAAGAGTTGCCTCCTTTGCAAATTTCATCAATGCCGGTGTGGGAATCTGATATCCATATGGGCTTATGTATCTTCCGCTGTCATGAGTATGCATATGAATAATATTCATTCTCTTGTCTCCTTAACTGTCCGTACTTTCCTGTAATTACCACCATTTAATCAGGTTGGTCACCTTGTTACGCATTTCAATAAACTTCTCTTCCGTTACATTTCTCGGCAGAGGAAGCGGGTTGACGAAATCTTCCTTTACCTTAGTAGGTTTATTGGTAAGAACCATGATCCGCTGGCTCATATAAACTGCTTCCTCAATATTATGTGTAATAAAAACGATCGTGGTTTTCGTTTCCTGCCAGATACGGATCAGCTCATCCTCCAGCCGAAACCGCAGTTCCAGATCCAGCTGTCCATAAGGCTCATCCATCAACAGGAGATCCGGCTCAACAGCAAAGGCACGGGCAATGGATACTCTCTGCAGCATACTTGCGGAAAGCTGCTCCGGATAATAGTCTGCGAATTTTTCAAGGCCGACCATCCTCAGTACCTCCTCAGTTTTTCTGTTCAGCTTTTCCCTTGAAAACTTTCTTACCTTCATGCCAAACTGCACATTTTCCTTTACTGTCAGCCATGACATGGTTGAATATTCCTGCATGATATAAGCGATACTGTGCTTATTTAAGTCTACTTCTTCTCCGTTGATCAGAATTTCTCCGTCATCAATGTCATACAGCTTCACAAGACTGTTCAAAAATGTCGTCTTACCACATCCTGTCGGTCCTACAATGCAGAGAAAATCGCCATCATTCACCTGAAAGGAAATATCATCCAATACCTTCAGGGAGCCAAAACTTTTGGTCAAATGATTTACTTCCACTTTACTCATACTCTTCACCTCATTCTGTGGTTTCCACGTGTTTGCTGATCTCTTCCCGCAGCTTCAAAAACTCGGGTGAAATATAATCCCGCGGCCTTGGGAGATTGATCTTAAACTCATTTCTTACTGTGGTCGGACAGCTGCTGAGCAGAATGATCCTGTCAGCCAGATACAGCGCTTCCTCAATATTGTTGGTGATAAAGACCACTGTTCTTTTATCCTGACTCCAGATTCTCTCTACCTCTTCCTGCATCAGATATCTTGTCTGTGCATCCAGATGTCCAAAGGGTTCATCCATCAGAAGTACAGAAGGGTTATTACAATAAGCCCTGGCAATTCCCACTCTCTGTCTCATACCGCCGGACAGTTTGATTGGGTAGCTTTTTTCAAATCCGGTAAGTCCCACCAGATCAATATAGTGCTCTGCTTTCTCCTTGCGTTCCTTCTTCGGAAGTCCCGCCATCTTTGGTCCAAATCCCACATTCCCTTCTACCGTAAGCCAGGGAAATAATGCTGTTTTCTGATAAACCACACCTCTTTCCGGTGCCGGTCCGTCTACCTTTTTGCCATTTACATTAACGCTGCCTGCCGTTTCATGATCAAGACCTGCCATGATATTGACCAGTGTTGTTTTTCCGCATTGACCGGGACCTAGAATGACCACGAATTCATTTTCTGCAACTTCCAGAGAAATATCTTTCAGGACCTCATTCTTTTTTCCGTTATTTTCGAAGGTTTTGGATACATGCTTACAGCTGATCATTGTTTTTACATCCGTTATCTTCCCTGAATGTTCCATGAGCATAATCCCCTTTCTATTAATCGAAGTAATGATGCCAGCAGCAGTCCGACCAGTCCGATCGAGATCATACCTGCCAGGATCTGTACTGTATTTCCACTTTCCATTCCTGTCGTGATGATCCAGCCGGCACCTTCATTGGCACGGATCATTTCCGCTGCGATCACGGCCATCCAGCTTGAGGAAAGTCCTACCTGTAGTCCTGCAAAAATCTGCGGAACAGATGCCGGAAGTGTAATGTAAAGGAAGATCTGTGCGGGCTTTGCTCCCAGCATTCTTGCCGCACCTACCAGTGTCTGATCTACCTGGCTTGCTCCTGCATAGGCATTTAAGATGATACTTACAATGGCACTGACACAGATAATAAAATACTTGGAAGTTTCCCCAATGCCAAACCAGAGAATAGCAAGCGGGATCCACGCAAGTCCGGGGATGGGACGGAGCAGTTCAAAGATCGGCTTGACGATCGCCTTACCGGTTTTGGAACAGCCCATCAGAATGCCCAGTGGAATACCGATGATACATGCCAGGAAATATCCGACAAAAACACGCTTCAAACTGGCTAGAATATGCAGAGGAAGGATCTTGCCACCAATCTTCTGTGTCAGAGATTCTCCGATAAAACCAAGTACTACAAAGGGAGACGGCATTACCTTCTGCAGACTGGTAAAGGAAACCGCAAGCTGCCAGACGAGCAGAAGTCCTGCTAAAGAGCAAATGAAATATACAATGGTTTCTGTTTTTGAATTCTGAAATTTCTTTTTCATTTGTTCCTTCCTCCTTTGACCAGTTTCTTTTCCAGTGTTTCCAAAATATAGGTCAGCAGTGCTCCCACAAGACCGATCGTGATCATGCCTACCATGATGTTATCTGCTTTTCCTACCATACGGTTCATCTGGATCATATAGCCAAGTCCTTCTGTAGAGGCCAGCATTTCTGCAGCAACCAGTGCCATCCAGCTTGCCCCGAGGGATACCTTTAATCCTGCAAAGATCATGGGAAGTGCAGAAGGAATACCTACCTTAAGAAGCGTTTCAAAGTTACTTGCACCAAAGGTTCTTGCCACCCAAATGTGTACCGGATTAGTCTGTTTGATTCCGGTATAGGCATTGATGATCGCCGGCGTAACAGCCGATACGAAGATAACGGTTGCCTTTGCCTGGATGCCAATCCCAAGCCACAGAATCATCAGCGGGATCCAGCCTACCGGAGGAATCGGTCTGATCAGGTCAAATAAAGGTTTTACGATCAGATCTACCCTGCGGTACCAGCCCATCAGGATGCCAAGAGGTACGCCGATCACAATACCAAGAAGATAACCAAGAAGAACTACCTTAAGGCTGGCAATCAAGTGCTTTCCCAGTGTTCCGCCATCCGGTGTTGTCACTGTCAGTTTTCTTACAAAGGCTGTTGCTACTTTAAACGGGCTTGGGAAAGTACTGGATGGAAATACCTTGAAAACATCTGCTATCAGATACCATATAAGTAAGAAACAAAAGACTGATGCCGTTGATATCAACGTATATTTTAGTTTTTTCTCTTTCATAATGTACCTTTCCTTACCTGCACTGATCCCGAGGGTTCAGTGCAGGCCTTTTCTCATTTTACTTCTAGTTTAATCCTGCTTTCTCCAGAATATCGTTTCTGACATTGCCGCATACGGTATCCTTCAGGTCTTCTTCAAGCTGTCCACTGGAAACATAGAACTCAACCAGAGTATTTTTGAAATCAGCACCAAACTCTCTTGTCTTCATATCCTCTACGCCATAGAAAGGCTTTTCTTCGAGCTGTCTCTTGGAAACTTCCACATCAATATCCTGTCCGTTCTGCTTAAACCAGTCAGACATCAGATTTGCTGCATACTCTATATCACCATTTAACTTATCGTTTTCTTCTGCTACCAGTTTCATCATGGTCGCGAGTGCATCCTGCTTGTTATCAAATGTGCTTTCGCTGACAACGACCTGTGCAGTTGCATCTGCCTTCAGATTCTTCATAGAAGCTACAGATATCCAACCTTCGTCATCTACTGCTGTGTAAGTCTGAGGGGAACGGGTTGCCAGGATATCTCCTTCTCCTGTTTTGAATGCCTGATATGCCTGTGCATATTCCATCGGCACAAAGGTAACATCATCCATCGTAAGTCCGAATACATCTAGATACTTGGTTACTTCAAACTGTGACAAAGTTCCTGCAGGACAAAGGATCGTTTTTCCCTTTACAGAATCAGCACTGCCGATGACGTCCGGATATTCAGAATTTGTCACTCCCGCCGCTGCAATGTCACTATCTGCTCTTGCAATCAGATCGATTGCTACTGTATCAGTACAGATCTCACCGATCATCTTGGAGTTATTGTTCGCAAGCGAAAATACGGCCGCTGCACCAATAAAGGAAACATCCAGTTCGCCGGCTGCCATGGCTTCATTCATGGGAGCTCCTGTTGAGAAATTCACCAGTTCGATTTCAATTCCATTTTCCTTGTCCAGTCCGTTATTTACCATATCAACAATCGGAAGCGCAGTCATCGCTGCCAGAACACCTACACGCAGCTTATGATTCTCATCGATCGAAGCTGTTTCTGTACTCTCTCCTTCTGCCTGCTGGCTGTCACCTGCGGCATTGCTGCCGCACCCCATTAACATTGACCCTACCATTGTCATAGTTACCAATAATGCTAATACCCTTTTCATACACTTCTCCTTTCTTTCCTCCATCTTCCTGTTAGTTCCGGTTTGATTATGTAATCATAATATCATTTGCGTGCACGTGCGTCAATACATTTGCTCAACTTTTTTATTTTGCTTTTGCTTTTCTCTATTTTATTGTCTATTTTTCATACAGTCGCCCCGTTTTCCCAGCATTTTCCATTGTACAAATTCGTGATGCACGTGTATCATATCGAATTATATTTTTTATTTTATTCGTGTTTGCAATAATCTCTTGACAACCTCTTCCTTCACTGTAATAATTGTATATATACAAAGAAATGAGGAGGGTTTTCCATGCCGATTACCATGCAGGAACTTGCCGATATGGCAGGTGTCTCCCGTGCAACCGTCGATCGTGCTCTCAATGAAAGAGGACGCGTAAATCAAAAGACCAAAGACCGGATCTGTCAGCTTGCCAAAACCATGGGCTATGAACCGGATCTTGCTGCCAAAACTCTTGCCAGCAAGAATAAGATCTTTCGAATCGGTTGTATTTTAAATTCCAGGGGAAATACCTTTTTTAATGATGTGGAAAAGGGAATCCAGTCCGCTATTGATGAACTGAATGGATTCAATATCGAAGTCACCACCCGTTCTCCAGAGCATCTTAATGCTTCCTGTCAGCTAAAGGTAATAGATGCTCTTTACCAGGAAGGCATCCAGGCACTGATCATTACGCCTCTCAATGTTCCTGAAATCGCAGACAGATTAAACGCCCTGATAGCAGAAGGCATTGCGGTAGTTGCCCTCACAGCAGATATTCTTGGGGTCAACTATCTTTCCTATGTGGGCTGTAATCACTTAAAAAGCGGACAGATCACTGCCAATATTGCCGGTCTGATCGCTCCTCCCGGTGCCAGGATCCTGTTTGTTCTTGGTTCCAAATCGCTCCTTGGCCACAGCCAGCGTCTGGAAGGTTTTCTTCAAATTCTAAACGAAAGCTACCCTGACATGCAGGTACTTGATATTATAGAGAACCAGGACGATGATTTCATTTCCTACAATCTGGTTCACAATTACATTGCAGATCATCCAGCCATTGACCTGATCGTTTTTGCTGCAGGTGGCAGTACAGGCGGTATCCGCGCCATCCAGGATTCCTCTTGCCACTGCAGGATCATCTGCTTTGACCTGACATCCCATAACAGGCATTATCTAGAAGAGGGACTCATTTCCTGTGTTCTTTGTCAGGAACCATATACGCAGGGTTATCAGGCTCTCAAGCTTCTTTCCGGCTATCTGCTTCTTGGCAAAAGTCCGGATACTGACAGATATTACACAAAAACGGAGATCCTTGTTAAAAATTCTCTATAGCACAAAAACAGCCCGCCTGCATTTGCAGACGGGCCATTCTTTTCTCTTATCTGTCAGATGATTACTTCATCTGCTCTTCCTGCTTCTTGATCATTCTACGAACCATCTCGCCACCGATAGAACCGGCTTCCTTAGAGGTTAAGTCACCATTGTAACCTTCCTTTAAGCTCACACCAAGTTCAGAGGCAACCTCAGTCTTAAAACGATCCATAGCAGCTTTTGCTTCAGGAACTTCTACTTTATTAGAAGATTTGCTTGCCATATTCTTTACCTCCATAATTTTTCCGCCTTTCGGCTATCTATTCTTCAAGATAAGCTCTTACGCTGCTTATCCTGAAGTTTTCTTCATTCAAAGCCTTTCGTATCACTTATC
>NZ_JAXXXI010000005.1:0-46138 GCF_037359455.1 Suilimivivens sp. | reverse complement strand
CTTTTCCAGTTCTTTTGCTATTTTATCCACAATTGTAGCAATTTCTTCATCTGATGTCTTTTCGAAATCGTGTGCTACATGCTCCAGCCGCTTTCTTTCTTCTCGCCGATTTTCCAACCATTTCCACTTAGGACTGTCTTTCTCCAACATTGATAGATAAATATTATATAATGGTGTGACTTTCACTAGAAGATCTGTCAGCTTTTCACCAATTGATCTCTTATGATGATACTCCTTCAGTTGTTCTTTGGACAGATTATAATATGGATCCTTAAGTACCTCTTCTGCCATATCCGCAAATTTGATATAACTTGGCGTCTTCCAGTCAATCGTATATACCTCATCGATCAGTTCTTCACTGACAGGAAACGGCATTGAACAATTATCCTGTGTTGTTACCTCAAATTCGTCAAATTCTGTGATCTTATGTGCATTCTGGAAAAATGCCAGTTCATAATCTTTGGGTACTGGTATCGGAAATAGCAAATAGCACATTTTCTTCCCAAAATACGCTTCTACAAATGTAGAACTGTTTCCTGTATATACCTTATCACTGATCAGGATCCATTGCTTTACAGATTTATCTCCTATTACCTTAAAATTAGGTAATGTCTTCTCCATCTCTATTGCTGTCAGACTCTCTTCACCTGGATGTGGTCTGTATATAAAGACAATATCCTTTCTTTCCTCACAAAGCTTTCTGATCCAACCTAAAATAATCTTCTTGGACGGGAGCATACAATCCTGATAATAAGACCTCCAACCCTCACCAAACCGTCTGCACATTTCCTTCAGATACTCTTCTGTATGGGTATCCGAAAAATATGGTGAAATAAACAAGAATACTTTCTTATCTGCCGGAATCCCGTAATCCTTCACCACTTCTTCTTTGGACAGATAATATCCCTTTAGCTCATCTCTCAGGAAATCCATTCCAACATGACCTACAAGTTTGACTTTCTTAGGATCCATCTTCACCACGTTCAGCATCCGTCGCTTATTCATTTCTCCCCATGAAACTCTGACTACATCCTTGGCTACACCGGAATAATTTTTATAAGCCTTTTCGTCCTTCTCATCCATGGGAAACACAATATTTTCCCACTGCATATCGATAAGCTTATCAAATGTTACAAACCTTTTCGTATGCCATTCTATGGAACTGTTCTGATAACAAGCCATGGTAACTACAACTTTAGCGTGATAGATAGGCCGCATTGCCTTCAACGCCTCTGCATCCTCAATATGGACAATTTTAGTCGTATACCCCCTCCTGTCAAGTTCATACTTTAACAGGCACAGGTTCTCCAGCTCACGTACCTTATGCTCATATACAAACAAAAAATCAACTTCTTTGATCTGATACTTTCCCATTTATTTTTAAATCTCCTGATCACTAAAGTATTTCTTCACTTCCGCCAATACTGTAAGTGCCATTGCCTTCTCCATGACATTGCCCTGTTTAAACATCACTTTGATATCTTTCCTCAGGCTGTCTGTAATGACTGGATTCTCTATATTTTCTTCATAATATTTCTCATATAAATTCACTGTCTGCATATCTCTGTGATACCAATAATCCACCGGTGTCATACCATCTCTACTGCTCTTTCCAGCCAGCTTTGACACTTTCATTCCTATAAGCCGCCTGATTGTTCTAATCTTTCTTCGCCAGATATGATCTTCTCTTGGTCTTATACCACCCCATTTTTCCCATCCGAATTTCGTAGCATCTGGATATTTCTGGAGCATCCATTTCAGATAAATATGATGTCTGTTCCGATATTCAAACGGCAGTGAAAACACTGTATTCAGGAAATCCACATCCATAAAAGGCGAATCTGTTTCCACATAATGCTGTCTTGTAATATAAGAAGACTGTGCTCCCAGCATTCCTCTGGTATAAATCGCAAACAGTTCCTGACAGGGATATTCCCCTAACAATGTTTCTTCGAAATCATAAGCTAATCTATCAGAATATCTGTGATAGCCAAATCTGGGGGCACCATAATTAAGTGTTCTGTCATGATAGAACGTAGAAAGTATCGCATCTCCTATCATACCCGTATGTTCCATACCAAACTGCTCTGTATTAAGAGTTCCTAGCATTCTGGCTCCACCCGTTATACCCAAAAAAAGTGCAGCCCCGTTGTTCTGTGAAGTAATGCTGTCAATATCCTGCATCCAGGCTGCATCATCCAGTGGCTTAAACAGATATTCATGCTTCAGATACAATGCAATCTCTTTGGAGATCACATCATCACTATATCCAGCCTGACTGTATGTGATGTTCATCTGATCTGTATAGCCAAGGTCATGTCCAACAAAGGAAACCATTCGACTGTCAAGTCCACCGCTTAAGTCTACCAGATGCCTATATCCATACTCCCTGTCCTTTTCAAATTCTCTCCTGACTGCCTCCCGAAATGCACGGTCAATTTTTTCAACCGCTTCATCCTCAGGTATCTGCTGTTCAGCATTCGGGATCATATAATATCTTTCTGCCTGAATATGTCCATCTTTAATTATAACATATTCTCCTGGCAGTACACGATGAATTTGTTCAATAAAGGTACTGTCATCTATCATATAGCCATAAGAAAGCATGTACTCAGCAGCTTTATCACAAAAAGAGTATTTTTCGTGATTCTCCCGTAGTACCTTCACCATATAATCAAGATGATTGGAAACCATCCATTTATCCATATTACTGTAATAATATACCGCCTTATTGCCCACCTGGTCAGTAAATATCCTAAGCTCCTTCAGTCTGCAATCATAAGCATAGCCACAAAAGCCTCCTCTCATTCTGTTAAGAAGGCTCTTCATATTCTGCCCGGCTTCCTCTGCAAATGCCTGAGACCAGTTCTGCCCGTAATCTGTAAAGTCCTGTCTGTTATAAACAAATCCATCCAGAAACACATCTGTCTGCCCTGTCTGGCAGGAAACCCTGTCCCCCGGGAATTTATTCAATGAATGATCATAAAAAACACATCCACTTTTTCTTACCTTAATATCTCCCAGACATTCTATATTCAAATTGCCTGCTGCCAGCCAACCCCGCATATCTTCGCTCCGTTATTTTTCATTTGCCAATAGTAATAATTCCTCTGCCATTGCTTCATAATTTTTATCTGCGTCAAATTTATCATGGAATATTTCCAATGATCTGTCACACATTTTAAAATAAATATTTGTTCCATACACTTCCCGCATTCTCAGGATTCCCTCAGCCACCTCCTGTGCTGTTGGATTTTCCGGCAGTAATACTCCATTGTCCTGAACCATAACAGGCAGTTCCCCTACCGCCGTAGCTATAACAGGAACTCCAAAGGATAATGCCTCCTGTACAGAAACAGGCGAACCACCTTCTGTAGATGTTGTTGTGATAAACGCTCCAACATAGTGGTTCCGATAGTATTGAATCACCTTTTCGTTTGGTACAGCTCCAAGAAATTCGAATGTTATATTCGTATCACTCTCCAGTTTCTGCTTTGCAAGATTCTTTAAATGAGTAAACTGTTCACCATTTCCTATATGAACCCACTTTATTTCTCTATCATTGATAAAAGATAATCCTTCAATAATCAATTCTATCCTTTTTATCTGAATTGCATTAGAACAACTTAAAAGCAAAAATTTATTCTCAGGCAACCACTCTCTTCTTTGCTGCCCAGTTATTTCTTTATCTGATACTCCTAATCTGTGAAGCGGATATTTTTTATTGTCTTTTTTTGAATACCTCTGCAGATAATACTCTTTAGCAAACCCAGCTGCAAAAATGAGTCTTTTTAAATTTCGATCCATCTGTTCTTTAAAAAACTGTCTTCCATACAGCTCCCTTGCATCATATAAGTCATATCCGTGTGTTCTTGCTATAATTTTAAGCCCTGGATACTCTCTTTGATGCATAGTCAGTCCCAAACATTTATAATCGAACCAATAAAAATAAACTATTGCCTCTGTTTCTGAGGTTAACCCTGCTACCTTTTTGAAATTCTGAAAAAATGCTTCTGCCGCTGTCCCAAACATAAGTGCACGGAAAATACGCTTTGCTGTCAATGTACGTGTTTTTATTATATCTTTTATTTCTAAATAACACTCTTTTTTTAGTAAGAATCTGATCAATGAGGAGATTTTCCTCCAGGTACAATTTTCCGTATCCATACGTATTGTATCTATATTCTGCGGATATGTCTGTTTTTCCTGCTTATCCACTTCCGTTGCAATCACTGTAACATCAAATTTTTCTTTTATATGATCATATTCTGCAGTAATAAATGAACTTTCACTATTTCCAAAAGGGAAACCCTTTGTTACTAAAAAAACTTTATATGCCACTTCATTTACTCTTCCTTTTTCACTAGTAATCTAGCCGGATTTCCTACTACTACCGACTTAGCTTCCACTTTCTTCGTCACATTAGTTCCCATTCCAACCACACAATTTTCTCCTACTCTAATTCGATTTCTTATGCTTGAATTAATTCCTAAAAAACTGTGTTCTCCCAGTTCTGCAAATCCTCCAACGATCGTACCTGCCGTAATTTCTGTATTTTTTTTCAAATGCGCCTCATGACCTATGTGAACAAGTGCATCTATTTTTACATTATCTTCTATTATCGTATCTCCACATGTACCTGTAGCAATATCATCACATGCTCCAATCTCTACATTGTTCCCGATAATAACTCTCCCTAATGCAGGAATCCTAATTCTATCCCCTTTTAAATCTACTGCCATTGTAAAACTGTAATCTCCAATTACAGCATTTTCATTACACAAAAAATCATTTCCAATGGTTGCACATTTAATAACTGATCCTGCCAATATAACTGCATTATCTCCAATTTTTACATTATGTCCTAGGATTACCCCTGGCTCAATATAAGCATTTTTTCCAATAGTTACACCTTGTCCAACAAAAAAGCCTTTTTTATCCTGCTTATATCCCCACTGTGCCTCCTGCTTTCTTATCTCATTTGTCAACTTAGTTGCAAACATAGCATACATATATTGCGGATTATCAGAAAACATAAAGCAATTTTCTTTTTTCAGTATTTCTGGAACCTGAATACCATTTTCTGCGAATACAAGACAATATTTTTTCCCTTGAAGATTTTTAATTAGGTCTTCTACTTTCTTTGAAATATACATCATCGTATGCTCTCGTGGAGCACCCACATATGATGCTCCATCTATATAAAAATCATATGCATTATTTATTGTGCAAACATTAACTCGCATCACTAGCTCCATTCTCTTTATAGTTGAATATCATACAATACTTTGCGAATTATACAATTAATATTACTTACTTCATCTTCTTCTAAGTATGCATGCATGGGAAGAGATAAACAGGTCTGACTGATTTCTTCTGTCTTTAAACAGTTTTTCCCCTGACACTTATTATTAAAAGCTGCCTGCTTGTGCATAGGTTTCTTATAATAGACAGCCGAAGGAATCCCAGCTTCCTTCAGTTTACCCATAACCAGTTCTCTCTCCTCAGAGCTTTTTAAAAGTATCGTATATTGTGCCCAGCTGGAACGCATTCCTTCCGTTATCACTGGTGTCTCTACAATATTCTTTAAGCCTGCAGTATATTGTGCTGCTACCCTGTTGCAGGCTTCTATTTCCTCTTCCAAGAATTTCAGTTTCACATTAAGAACTGCTGCCTGTATCGTGTCCAGTCTTGAATTCATTCCTATACGGATATTATCGTATTTATCTGTTCCTTTCCCATGCACCCGAAGAGACCTGAGTAGCTCAGCCCATGCGTCATTATCTGTAAATACGGCTCCGCCATCTCCATAACAGCCTAAAGGTTTTGCCGGGAAAAAGGATGTCGTTGCAATATCCCCAAAGCTACATGCTGCTTTATCACCAATACGTCCGCCAAACCCCTGGGCTCCATCCTCCAACACGTATAGATTGTACTTATCTGCAATCCTCCTGATTCTGTCATAATCTGCAGGCTGCCCAAATAAATCTACTGCGACTATTACTCTCGGCTTCAGTTCACCCTCACTTATACACTTTTCTATGGCAGATTCAAGATCATCTGGATCAATATTAAAAGTATCCTTACTGATATCTACAAATACAGGAGTTGCACCACACAAAGAAACTACTTCACCACTGGAAAAGAATGTAAAATCCGGAACAAAAACAGCATCACCCTTCCCAATTTCCCAGGTCATCAATGCAAGCTGCAACGCATCTGTTCCATTTCCACAGGTAATACAATGCTTCTTCCCAACATATTCTGCCAGTGCTGTTTCCAGTTTTTTTACAGCATCTCCCATAATAAAATCTGTATTAAGTAATACGCTTTCTATTGCCTGGTCTATATCTCTTTTATGTGTATAATATTGCTTTTTTAAATCTCTAAATTCCACTATTTTATCCTTCTACTTATCAAATCTTCCCTTGAACTGTATAGTACTGCATTCTTTCATTGGTAATTTTACAAAGCTTCCTTTGAATGCAGATTCATAGATTGCCAATACCAGCTCCAGTGCCCTTCTTCCTGCTCTGGCATCCACATAAGGCTGTCTGTTCTTTTCTATCGACTCTATTACATCCGCATATAGGGGTGTATGCCCATATCCATATACATTGGGGGGATTTTCATGAAATTGTCTTTTCACCTCTTCCGGATCATCAAGCATATCAGAAAAACGCCACTCTTCAATTACATTAACTGACTGACCTCCTGCCTTTACCGTTCCTTTCTCGCCAAATAAATATAAGGTTTCTTCAAGATTTTTAGGATATATATCTGTAGTTCCTTCTATAATTCCGTAAGCACCACTCTTAAACTTGACAAGCGCTATACCAAGATCCTCTGCTTCTATATAGTCATGATGCAGTCTGTCTGTCATACCAACTACTTCGTCAATATCATCCCCAAGCATCCACCGGAGAAGGTCAATATTATGGATACACTGATTCATCAAAGCTCCGCCATCCTGTTCCCATGTTCCTCTCCAGCTGGCCCGGTCATAATACTCATGATCCCTGCACCATCTGATATGTGCCGTTCCATAAAACATCTTTCCAAAACGTTTTTTCTCCACTGCATCTCTTATCTTCTGTATAGATTTATTAAATCTGTTCTGATGACAGGCGCATACCTTAACTCCTTTTTCATCCGCTTTTTTGATGATCTTATCCGCATCTTCCAAGGATAGCGCAATAGGCTTTTCAATGATCAGATTGCACCCTGCTTCAATGCAGTCAAGTGCTATCTGCGCATGCTTCCCACTCTCAGTTGCAATTGCTACCAGATCAATCACTTCCTCTGCCAGCATTTTTTTATAATCTGTATACAGTTTTACTGTGTTTGGAAGATCAAACTTTACTTTTTTATCAATCATATTTTCTGGAACAATATCACAAATAGCAATCATCTCCAGATTATTTGCCTTTGCTGCTGCAATATGATTCGGTGAAATTCTGCCACAACCAATTAATGCATATCTCATATGTTACCCTATACTCCCTGATCATTATAATCAAATAAATTTCTTCTCTTTCAAAATCTGAACCATCTTTTGTGCTGCATGACCATCTCCATAGAGCCTGGGTCTCTTATCTGTCTCTACTCTTTGCGCTTCTTGGGCAAACTTCAATGCACTCTGAACGCTTTTCTCATCTTCCACATTAACCTTTTGAATCCATCCAATATTCATTAAATCAATCCAAACATCCAGATCGACCATAAAAAGGCATTTAGCACCGGCAAATGATGACTCTTTTGAAACACCACCCGAATCTGTCAGGATCAGTCTTGCGCTCTGCATAAGTGCTACCATTTCCAGATATCCAACTGGATCAATTATTGAAAAGCCAGATATTCCAAGGGCTTTTTCCCATAGTCCAAACTGCTTCAGATATTTCTGTGTCCTGGGATGCATTGGACAAATCACCTTGTCATTAAGCTTCTCAACAAAATTCAGAATACTTTCCATCCGCTCTTTACTTTCCGTATTCTCCTGTCTATGCCATGTCATCAAAATAATAGGATCATTATTCTCTTTTTCCCTCTTTGCACAGTTCAAAAATGTATCATACATAATGTCCCCTGTACAATATGAATTATTTTCCATTCCCTCCAGCTTTGTATTTTCTACTGCAATCATATCTGGACAAAATATCACGCTTGACAGGTGATCTGTCACAATACGATTCTGTTCTTCAGGATTCGTTCTGCTATGAGTTCTTTCGCCTCCTTCCACATGTGCAAGTGGTATATGTAATTTCGAAGCAGCAAGGGCTGCCGCCAATGTTGTGTCCGTATCTCCATATACAATAACCAATTCTGGCTTTAACTGCAGCAATTCTCTTTCCACTCCGACTAATGCTTTAGCTGTTATTTCCGCATGGGTACCGCTTCCCACTCCTAAATTTACAGCAGGCTTTGGAATATTTAATTCATCAAAAAATATTTGTGATAAGCTTGGATCATAATGCTGTCCACTATGAATGATACTCTGTTCTGCCCCCGAACTTTTTAAGGCAAAATATAATGGTGCCAGTTTGATAAACTGAGGTCTGTTTCCTACCACATGTACTATCATTTTATTCCTCACTCTCTATAAATCTGATAACAGGTAACATTGCTTTTTCCATTCCCACTGTCTCTTCAGCATACTTTCTGATTTCATTTGTTGTAACTGCTTTTTTCAGATTTTTCGACTTAATTTTAACATAAAAATCTACTATTTCATTAATATTTATGCTTTCTTTATTATTACTAAAATTTTGCACATAAAAATAGTCATCATTTAATACATCAATTTTACATCCAGTTACAATTGGCATTCCTTTTGCCAAATATTCTCTGGTTTTTAATGCACTGAGCTTCCCATTATACCCCAACTTATACATTCCAAAGGATGCCATCGCAATATCACTTTCATCATAAAGCTGTTCCAATGCTTCTCCAGACATAGTTGGATAAAATTCTATATAATCCTGCAAGTGATATTTCCCCACTAAGCTTTCATATTCTGCTTTTTCCGGACCATCCCCTACCAATTTTAATTCTACAGTATACCGGGAATTTCCTTGTTGATAATAGCTTCTTAATCCTTCTATGATCCGTTCATATCCGTGATGTCTTTGCATAAAGGCAACAGCCAATAAAGTAATTCTATCTTCCTTATATTCTCCCTCTACAGTGCTTACCCGGGATAAATCTATTCCATTTCGAGTTATAATCGTCTTTACACCGAATATTTCCTTATCATCAGTATACGTTACAAATCTGTCAATATAATTCTTCAGTTGCTTCCTGTATATCAACTCCTTAAAATAGAATGGCCACGCATTCCATTTACCAAAATCATCTTTATCATAAGGATACGTATATATTTCAATAATAATTTTACAATCAGGAAACCTTTTCTTTATCTCTCTCCAGAACGCAACATATTCTTTATCTGCCACCGTTCTTCTTACATAAATAAAATCAGGGGATTCTAACTGATTTAATGCAGCTTGATAATTTCTTTTTATTGACGCTGTCGGCCATAAGCCAATAATTCTCTCCAGAATACTTCTCTGAGGTGTTGTGACCTCAAGTTCCTCTATTTGAAAATGCTTTTCAAACTCAGCCAGCTGCATATCAATTTTTTTACTTACACCAATAGATTCTCTTCCTTGAAAATGTATATAGTACCCTTTTTTCATTACTTCCTCATTAATCATCATATTTTTAAAAGTATATCACAATGTAATGTCTATTGCAAATTACACTCCCTGCTCATATCTTCCATTTTTTCCTTCTTTATAGTGTTTGATTCCACGCTTTATCTCACATATCAGCAAATCCTTGCCCTGCAATTTCCATATTATGCTCCATGCCAGTCTATTGAAGAAAAAATATATTCTGAATATGATAAATCTTTTTTTCATATATTGTCTATTACATAGCAGCCAGTTTCTCGTAATATAATAAACACTGAGTGGATTTTCATTCCCTTTCGTTGCCCCATTTACCTTATGGTAAACCACAGCCTGTCCACAATACCAGATTTCTACTCCAGCCGCCCTTGCCCGCAGACTGTATTCTGTATCCTCGTAATATAGGAAAAATCTCTCGTCCAGATAACCTATCTTTTCAATAATCTCTTTTGTCATAAGCAGACAGCAGCCGTTTGCGAAGTCACACTTTTCTTCTCTGTCATACTGCCCTATATCCTTCTGGTTCAATCCCCTGTGAACAGGCTTCCAGATAACAGGAGTCAATTTTCCTCCTGCATACCATATTACACCTGGTCTGTCCGCATATAAAACCTTGGAAACTACCAGTGCCTTGTGCTCCTGACTGCACTTAAGAAGACGTTCCAATGTATCTTCTTTAATTTCAGTATCATTGTTCAAAAGCACATAGGTACTACACCCCTGCTCCATCGCCCACCTGATCCCGATATTATTTGCCTTGGCAAATCCGTAATTATCATCAAGTGCTATGATATGAACCTTTTCCTGATCTCCCCATACTTTCTGCAGTGCTTCCAGTGATCCATCTGTAGATGCATTATCTACAACTATAATTTCCAGACTGTCTCTGATACTGCTCTTTAAAATTGACTGAATACAGGCATCATTAAATGACATGCCGTTGTAATTCACCAGAATAACACTTATCTTTTCTTCCATTCGTCTTCCTTTAACGCTTCCAGATAGAGCCTTGCGATATGCTCAGGTGCATATCTGCCAAAATCCGGTTCTTCCTGCTTTGTTTTCGTTTCTATTTTCTGGATCCATTCCTCTACATCATAGGGATCCTGCACATAAACTGCCTTCCCCTGTGTTACCTCCGGTATACAGGCACACTGCGTAGTCACAACTCTGGCGCCAAAATACATGGCTTCCACCGTTGGCATCCCAAAGCCTTCAAATACACTTGGGAACAAAAATGTGTGGCAGTTCTGATACAGTGTATTCCTTTCCTCATTGGATATAAACCCGGTAAAGGTAATATTATCCTGAAGCCCAAGCTCTGTTATTTTCTTCTGCAGCTGACTGGCTGCATTCCCATTTATCCCTGTAATCAACAGCTTCCCTGGAAGATCCAATTTCTTCTTTCTGATTAGCTGCATAACCAGAATCAGAGTCTCTATATTTTTATGAGGAATCAGCTGTCCAATCGTATAAAAATAACCTTTTTCATCTATGTGATATCGCTCCTTCAGATCACCAAAGGGAACAACTTCCTCTTTTGTCACCAGTATGGGATTATAGATCACCCCTATATCCTTCCTGTGATATTTCCGAATAATATCTTCTCTGACCCAATTGGAAATTGCAAAGATCCTCGCTGCATTCAGTACATCCATTCTCCAGCACATTCTGGAATATACAATTTCATGAAAAGGATGGTATTCCGGATAATGCAGTGCCTGAAGATCATGGATAACACAGGTGTATTCTACACCCCCATTCAACCATGGTTTACAGTAAACCGGTTCAAAGCATCTTGTAATACCATGCTTTTTAAGAAATTTATTCTGATGCAGGTTCTGCCATATGATTCTTTTCCCGATCCCTGCCGATGCAATATCCGCCTGTAATATAGTAAATCTTCTGTCCTTCGTATAATGGACAAAGGTATCTGCGTTATCTTTGGATACCAGAAGCACAAATGCGAAATCCTCATCCAGTTTTGAAAGTCCGTCTAGCAGATTCCGGATAAAAAATTCTGTTCCTCCCACCTTACCAGGCCGGAGCCACAAAAGATCAATCGCTGTTCTTTTCATTCTCTGTTTTCTCCTGCTGACTCTGCTCCAGCTCCCGGATTCGTTTCTCGAGCATACTGTTTTCCTGGATCAAAATCTTTATCTTCATGTTCTGTCTGGATACAATAGAAGTCAGTGTCATCATGATCATGATGGTGACCCCAAAGCAAAGGATATATAATCCATTCATATTGCTCTCTATTCCAAGTATCCTGACAAAGGCAACAAGCAGCTCCGGGAAAAATATCATGATTCCCATGACAATACCCGCTGCAAGCCATATCAATGTATACTTCAGCTCAAGCATCTTATTTTTCAGATAATGAAGAATAATAACAAAATAAAGCAGCACTGCTACACACAGAGTAATACGTAAGGTTCCAGGTATCATGCTTTTGCCCTCCTTATGCCCATACTGAGTCTTCTGATCATCATGGCAAGAGAAACCTTGATCATGTAATAAAAAGATCTTTTCAGGGTGATCGAGCTCTCCCCTCCCTGACGTTCCTTCATAATAACCGGATATTCTAATACCCTGCCGCCATGAACCGCTGCCATCACCATAGCCTCTGGCTCCGGATAATCTGCCGGATAATCATCTGCATATATATGAATAAATCTTCGGTTGACAGCGCGATATCCACTGGTAATATCCTTCACCCGGATCCCGGTAAGAAAATGACACAGGCGGCTCAGAAAAATAATACCTGCTCTTCTTGCTGCTGATGACTGGAACCCTTCTTTCTCCACAAACCGTGAACCTACCACAATATCTGCTTCCTTATTCTCCAGCTTCTGAAGCATTCCTGCCAGATATGCCACATCATGCTGACCATCCCCATCGATCTGGACTGCATACTCATAATCATTTTCTCTGGCATACCGGTATCCGCTTTGGACTGCACCACCGATTCCCATATTAATGGGAAGGTTTAACACCTGATAATTATTTTTCTTACAGATCCTTTTCGTCTGATCTGTGGAACAGTCATTCACGATAATATAATCATACTGTGGATAATTATTCTTCAGGTTCTCTATCAGATTCTCTATATTTTCCTCTTCATTATAAGCGGGTATAATGATCAGACATTTCGCCATAAGCATCACTCACAAACCTTCCATAATTGTTCTTCTTTATCTTCTTCCAATTCTGCCAAATATACTGTCCAGTCTTCCGGATTATACGCCAGTACGGTTCCTTCATCTCTCATAATATAACATTTATGATCCTTTGTCATTCTGATTGACCATTCAAAAGGATATTCCTGTTTTGTGGCACATACTTCATCTCCCTCAAGGCTCAGTACACTCTGATCCTTCTGAAAACGTACCGTATACCCGTCGTCACCTGCATACAGACTGCATTTCTGTTCCTCGGTTTTCTGACGCAGGACAAGCACGCTGCCTTCCTGCTCTGATAAATATAAATCACCTGTTTCTGTACAAATATAGCAAAATCCACTTTTTACCATTTTCTCCTGCCCTGCTGGCTTATTTTCCGTCACGAGTCCGGCTTTTCTCCAGATTGTTAAAAAAGGAAGCCCTGCTGCTACCAGCAGAATCACGGTCACTGCCAGAAGATTTCTTTTCGTTAAACAGCTTCTTCCTGCCTCCTCTATACGCTCTTCTACTGATACCATTCCCATACACGCATAAGGGATCAGCATTACATAATATGGAACCGCATACCGCCCTGACGCTTCCCAAAACAGATGAAACAGAAATCCACCAAGAAAAATTAATAGAAATATCCATCCATATTCTGTCTTTTCCCTGTGAAAAAGAAGATAACATAATGCTCCTGCCAGAATCCACGTCTGCAGGAAATTCATACATATCCTTATCAATACTATGTTTTTTTCATTATATACAGCTTTTATACCCGCTGCCAGATCTCCTTCTTTTATTTCAGTTCCATTAAATACCTCTCCATCCGGATTATTCCACTGTCCAGCTATTTTTCGTAGCAAGAACCGCACTGCTTCATCAGGCTCCCTGGAAAACTCTTCCAAAGTCTCACGGATATCTTTTCTTGCTTCTGCTCTCGTTTTTTCTGTGTCATAATCATTCCCGTTAAATGACCACAAATTATATCCATTATAACATCCTGGTCCTCTTCCATTATCATTATCCTGAAGTCCCATAGCGATCCAGCTTTCCACTGGTACCCCATCTGAAAGCCTCATCTGGGTAATCCGTTGAAGAGTCATCTCACTCGCATTGTTGATTCCCCAGACAGCTCCCACCAGAATAAGTATGTATAACACCCCTTCTTTCCACTTTCGGGTCAGCAGTACATCATATATTGCCAGCACTATCATAGCTATCCATACAATCAGCTCGTTCATCCTTACTATACAGGCTGCTGCGATAAGGAGCGCTGACAGACATGCCCATTTATATTTTCTTTTTGAGAAATATTTCAGCTGTGCATAAACAGCAGACACAGCCAGTGCAAGACCATACCCGTCGCCATAAATCAGCGTTGTATAAAGAAGCAGTGGCACAAACAAGCAGCATGCTAAGACCTGTATAACTGGTACCATTGTTTCTTTTCCCCAGCTATCATCCACAAATTTATACAGTAACCAGAAGATCAGCAAAAATGCGCCCACATTCAGCATCCGTAGCAGCACATAATTATCCACCCCAATCAGAAAAGAAACCAGATACAGACACAAAGCAAGTTTTCTATTTCCTGACCATGCATACAAATAATTTCCTTCTGTAAAGGATGTAAAATTGTACTGCCGCATTCCCGTTGCTGCCATCAGAACATTTCTGGAATCATGAACCGGATCCTTCTGGTAAATAATCACCCAGAAAAGAGCTGCAATTCCCCATGCCCAAAGAATATATTTAACTATTTTCTTCCCTTTTTCTCTCGATATTGTTTTATGTCGAACCCAGTAGAGCAGTCCCATCAGAAGCGAAAATGCCACAATATGCACCAGCGGATAATCCCTGAAATAATAAATCCTCTCTTCACCTGCTTCATCCAGTCCCACAAAACAGGTAGATATCAGACTGATAAATGTTAATAATGACAGTGTAACTCCACTGAGTATATAAATGATCTGCCTTGTTATTTTAGCCATTACATTCATACTTCACTTCTACCTTCCTCTGCAACTCTTTTGAAAAGGAGCATTCCTATGTAAACAATCAGTATTCCATAGAATATAGCTATCGGTATAAGGGTCAGCTTCTCGGATCTGAAAAGATAGGGAAGATAAGAAACAAATGATACCCCCTCATAGGCTAACATGATCCAATATCTCCTTAATGCCCCTGAAGCAAAGCAATATACTATAGCAAAAATGTCCAGTATAAATCCATATCTTTCATGCATATGAGGCATACAGTACACGATTATGGATACTGAAACTAGAACAAGCAGCGACAGAATATCACATGTCATATGAAATTTTTGAGTGTATACCCACAGCATCAGACCTCCAAGAAGACCGATTGTCAGCCATGGTGCTGCATCTATCAGATATGCTGTATACTGGTTTTCTTCTATCAGCGCATAAATATTAGGATAACTTTTCACCAGATCATCATAAAAACCAGGTTGTCCTAAATAGATATTAATAATGTCTCCCAAGCCCTGTCCTGCAATTACAGCAGGAATTGATGTTATCAGATATATAGCTGGTATCATCAGAAAATCCATTAGCTTCACTTTTTTCTTTAACCAGCAGATAACAAGAAATGGCAGGAAAAAACCTGCCTGTAATTTAATTGAAAATGCCAGTCCCATAAAAGCCAGTGCCAGTGTGCTTTTATTACACAGGACACAATAAAAACACAGCATCAAAAACACAACATAAACAATATCACATTGTCCCCATGCTGCACTGTTAAGAATCACCGTCGGGCACAATAAAACTGCCGAATAAGCAAGCATGGCTTTTTCAGAATTATTTGATATTCTATAAATGATCAGGAACATCACATACGCTGCTGCATAGTCAAATAAAACAGAAAACGCTTTAATATAATACATATAGCTAAATGGTGTTGTCGGATAATCAATATAAGATATTAAACACAGAATATACATGTAAGGAGGATTATAACAGGAAAAATTTAGTCTTAAAGCTTTTAATCCCCCATTTTCTTCAAAGCATGTGACCCATTCCAATAACGCTCCATCCATATCTCCAGAAATAAAATGCCTTAAACTGAAACGAATCAATATACCCGCTATAGAAATGCAAATTCCAAACAGAAATACTACACTTTGCATTTCTATCTTACCAATTTTAATCTCTTTCATCAGAAATGCATCAAACCGTTCTCTCATTTTTTCCATATTTTCCAGATCTCCTTCATCTGCAGATACATACTGCAATAAAAAATACCCATAGCATATACCATATATCGTTGAAGCCCTATAAATACCAGATTGGTAACTACCACCATAATGACGATATAGCCTACTGTCATTCCGGTAAACTCTGCTATCTGTATATTTTTCTTTTTTTTCACAATCATAATACATCCTGCTACAGCCATCAGGAACAGGATAAGTGTAATAATATGACACAACAGATAAACTCTTTCTACTTGGAAGAATATGCTGCTGATAAAGGAAGAAATCATAACTCTGCAGGTATGATAAAGGTACCTTCCAAAATGATAGAATAATACTTTTCCTCCAAGCTCATTCATAATCTTTATAGGCTTCAGTCCTATTTCCGAATTTTCTTCTAAATACTGTCTTATTTCCGTAAGTGCCAAAGCAGGTATTTGATCTTTCACCAGATCCTTCCACATATATAAATCCTGTCTGGCATATACATAACGGCATTTCTCTTTATCCACCGCACTATAAACCCGTTTAAAGATTTCTTTCATCTCAGGTGATTGAAATAATTCCACATCTTCCGGATCCACTTCATAAAAACCACGTATCATAAGAAGTGATGTCATTTGTGATATTGTGTATGTCTTTTCTTTTTTCTTTTCTTCTCCCCTATCGGAAATATCTTTAGTCATCTCTGACTTCTCTTCTTTTGCTTCTTCCACGATTCCATTTTGTATCCGGTACATAGCAGACAACTGATCTGAAATATAGTAACCATATACTTTATAAACCATTACAATTGACAATAGCATAACTCCACAGCCCATTATAAAGCTTATTAATCCATTCCTTATCTTTACGCCTCTTGAAGAGTCTGGTTTTCCCTTTACCTGTACATAAACAAATGCCATTACCCACACTAAATGCAAAAATATCAGCTGGCTTCTTGTTAATTCCAGAAATACCGCCATAATGATCAGTGCAATCAGCCATTTTCCTTTTCCGCTGTAAATGTATTTCATCAGAAACAGGAAATATATATAAAAAAGGGCATAGGCAATCCCCTCTGTCATAATCTGATGCGTGATCCCTGATTCCGGTAAATAAATAGAAAACGGCATCATACAAAACAAATATAACAGGAAAGTTTCCCAGTCCTTTAATGTGAACTGTTTTTTCAAAAAACAGACAAAAATCATAGTACTAATCAACGCCAAACCTGACTGTATACATACGACTACGCTTAGATAATGAGTCTCCCCAACTATATACCTTACCAAAAACAAAAATATTGGATAAACCGGCATTACTCCTTCATGCCCCGACAAATTCATATAAACCGGTGAGTCATCCTGAATACTGATCCACTCATTCCCAAGAAGGAAATAGAAAACAAATCCTGCTGCAAGCATTACAGCTATCTCAATAATGGTATTTTTTTTATCTTTTACTGATCTCATCATATATTTCCATAACCTTTTTATAGTAACTCTGAAAAGAAAAGTCTTTCTTTACATGCTCATAAGCATTCCGTCCAAACCGGACAATTTTCTCCCTGTTTTTTACTAGCTGTTCCAGTTTAAAGAACAGATCCTCTTCATTTTTATCTTCAAAAATATATCCAGTCTGATCCTCTATGATGTAATCTGCCGTCCCGTTTCCTGTACTGCAGATTGCCGGAACGGAAAATGCCATAGCCTCCAGATGGGAGATCGCTGCCGGCTCGTCAGAGCTTGGAAGGACAAAAATATCCGCATTCCGATATAGTTCAAAAACCTGCTGCCGTGTCTGATTTTTATACAAAGTAACTTTGGACTCCAAATGATGCTCTCTGATATATTGTTCTGTCTTTTCATAATACTTCTCATGAAAAGGTGTAGAACATTCCCCTGCCATGACAAGTTCTATCTGGTATTTACTGCATAGCTTTTCAAAAACCTGCAGCAGCATCAAATGATTCTTTCTTTCCTGATATTTTCCAATCATCAGAATTGTGACTGTATTCTTCAGAAAGTATACTTTCTGCTCCGGTTGAAGCTGTAATTCCATAACAAAAGGTACCCACTTTGTCCTGATATCCTCTACCAGTTTTCCAGTATCCTTTTCCTGATGCCGATAATTATATCGCACTGGAGTGATCCTGTATTCCGGTACCAGCTTCCACACAAGCTTATGCTGCCAGTCCATCTTTTTCTCTCTGTCCCACAGCGGACTCTGATTATAAAGGATCGCAGGAATCTGCTGTTTCCGGCATATTAAATTGGTACACATACTATAGACTGACCGTTCCCTGATGATCACCAGCTCCGGAGCATATTCTTTTATCTTCTTTTTCAGCTTCCCCATTGGTGGGAATCCACACTTCAATCTCCAGTCATCCCGGTAAGGATCATTTCTTTTCAAAAAATGTGTATAAAAATAATTCACCATCAAAAACACCTTGGAATAGCCTATTATCTCAGGTGTTACCCAGGTATAATCTTCACTTTTCCCGGCATATTGACTTAAAAAAGCAACCTCATCCCCTCTTTCTATCCATCCCTTCATAATTGCGATCTGATTGGTGTGATAGCGTGGAGCTACATACATAACCTTCATTTTAGCTGTTTTCTCCCGGTTTATAAATCCCATTTTTCAAATATCTGCTTCTTATATCAGACAGCTTCTTTCCTGTCATTTCATATCCCATTACTGCATATGGGATCAGCAGCCAGAAATACGGCATAACATACTGACTTTTTCCCTCCCAAAACAGATGAAAAACAAAACCGCCCATCACGATCACCGCATAGATCAGTTCTTCTGTCCTTACCGTTTTCCACCTGGTCAGAACATACAATACAGTTCCCATATACACAAGCGTCTGATATAGATTGCATAATTCTATATACCAGGCATTTTCATTTTCTTCGTAAATACCTGCGATCCAGCCCTGCAATGGCTTTTCTGACTCTCTGTTTCTCGAAATCTCTATGCTTCCAAAGGTAGGTTCACTCCACTGGGCTGCTGTCTTTTTTGCAAAGAATTTTACCCCGTTCTTCCAGTTATTTGTGAATTGCTTTATCTGTTCCTTTATTTCTTCGGCTGCTGCCTGTGTTGTTTTCCTTGTATCATAATCATTCTCCGTATAAATTCTCACACTCGTCCCATTCCAGTAGCCAGGCGCTTCTCCTCCATCCTCCAGTCCCATGGCAACCCATGTGAGCTTTGGCATTCCCTGCGGCAATGGCTGCCTAATAATTCTCTCCATCTGCCTGGTGATAAGCTTTCCACCTGCAAGATATACCAGAAGAAATACCCCCAGGATCAGAACTATTTTCCCCTTTTGGACAATCTTTTCTTCTCTGAACAACTGATAAAGCCCATACAGGAGCATTCCACAGAAAAAGATCAGGGAATTTGATTTCAAGACAATAGCGACACTGATCAATATTGCTGAAGCTGGTATATAACAGATCTTCTTTTCTTCAAAATACCTGTATTCCAGATATATTGCCTCTGCTGCCATTCCAAGAGAAAGCAGATTTCCATATACAAAGCTGGTATACAGCAGCATTGGTGTAAAAAGGATCTCTATCAGCAATACTGCATTATTTCTGTTATCCCAAACCCTGCCTGTCATCCGGTAGACGGTATAATAGCTCCACACAGCTGCCAGCACATTGGCAAACTGAAGGATCAGCACTTCCCTGCTGCCTGCCACTTTCATCAGATAGTAGATCAATAACAGATATCCGCTTTGAAAAGGATATCTGTGCATATATTCTCCTTCCTGAAACTGATGAAAGTCTCCCTGCAGCATTTCACCTGCTATCGTCTGAAGCTTTCCCGGGTCACTGATGGGTTGCAGCTGCGTAAAGCTAATATACAGAATGCCGGCCACGCCATATGCAAAAATAAGCAGAATACCTGCTATCCTGTCTTTTTTTTTCTTTGATTCCTTCTGTAACCGGATTTCTTCTGCCCTTCCACCTCTGGATCCCACATACCAGAAGCAATACTGCAAGGGAAAACACTATATGCTTAATCGGATGGTCAGAAAGATAAATAATTTTTCTGTTCCCCTCTATCGTCGTCTCTGTACTTGTCTCCAGCATGCTCAGGACAGTCAGGCAAAAGCTAAGAGCTCCGAAACAGATCAGTACTATTTTATTACAAATCTTTTCAATCTTTATCTTCAATGTTCAGCTCCATATCTGCTTTTTCACTTCACAACCGCTGTTATTTCCTGCAGATACTGTTGGAATCCTGCCTGTTCATTTGCTTCTTTTCCTACTACTGAGTGTTTTTTTACCGGCTCTTTTCCGGCTGCCTTATGGAGGTACCATTCATATTCCATATCCAGATTTCCAATATCCAGGGCTCTGTATCCCGCTTTATAAAGATCTTCTACCAGAAACTTGGCTGTAACACCAAGTGATACCAGAAACAGCTTATCTTTAGTATGTTTCTTGCAGCACTCCAGTATTTCATTCCGTTTTACATAGGCATCACTGGCAGGACCAATAATCCTTTCTATAGATCCTGCTGTATCGAAAAGATCATTTCCTACTCCATTATGTGTCCGTTCACCTTCAACGATCACAATATCCCTGTCCTTCCATATTTCCCTGATTTTCCTGACCCATCTGTCACAGTTTTTCTTCTCTTCATCAGACAGTGCATAGTAAAAACGTGAAACGGATGTATTGTAATATTTCTTCTCAGGGTTACAATATTTTTCATATACCCTGCGGCTAAACAGTAAATGATCCTTCCAGAACTGTCTGCTTTCTTTTCTATATATCCTCAGATCCCCAAATATTTCCGGTATCGTGATCATAATATCCTCATAAGTATATCCCAGGATCCTCTTCAAGCCTTCTGCAATTTCCGGTGATACCTGCTGCAGCTTCAAGCTCCGTCCCCTGATCATGGTGATTTCACCATCTCCAAAACGGATCATACTTTTTTCAGATGAAATAAGTGTATCTATCGTTTCATCTATGCTGTATGTCTGGATATTGCATTTTCTGATGCCGGTGCGGTACAGCCAGTAATCAAGCTGTGCCAGACTGTCCTTTACTGCCCTCTTTATCATCATTTTAATACTTCCTGCTTTGTCCGTTCTATTACCTGGCCATTTGCCACTTCAAAAAATCTGTCTGCCTTTTTGATCGTAGTCAGTCTATGTGCGATCACCAGTATTGTTTTCTGCCCCTGCAGGCTGTCGATTGCTTTCATGACCGCTGTTTCTGTTTCAGTATCAAGTGCTGAGGTTGCTTCATCCAGCACAAGTATTTCCGGATCATGATACAGGGCTCTGGCAATCCCGATCCTCTGTCTCTGTCCACCTGATAATCTCACACCTCTGTCACCGACAAAGGTATCAAGTCCTGCCGGCAGGCTGTCAATAAACTCTGAAAGCTGCGCCTGCTCCAGTGCATGCTGTACAGCCTGTTCATTAATCTGGTCTTCAGGGACTCCAAATGCTACATTGTTGCGGATAGTATCATCAGACAGGTAAATCGTCTGTGGGATATATCCGATTTCTTTCTGCCAGGTGAGTATATTCTTCTGTATATTCATATCATCTGCATAAATCTTACCATACTGAGGCTTCAATAATCCCAAGAGAATGTCAACCATCGTAGATTTACCAGCTCCCGATGCTCCGACAAATGCCACCATCTCCCCCTTCTGAATTGCAAAGGATGCATGTTCTATAACATTTTCTTCCCCATCCGGATAATGATAGGATACATTTTTAACCTCTATTGCATGGTTCAGCTTCCAGGAGTCATCTTTTTTCTGTTCCGTCACCTCCAGAGCTTCTACCTCCTTCAGATCGTTGTAGATAAGATCCAGTGATGGCATCGCATATAAAACCGCTGACAGATGTTCATTGATCTTGCCTACAGATGGTAATAGCCGGAATGCTGCCACTGCAAACACAGCAAGCTGTGGAACGAATTCAATCAGATCCTTCTGCCCGAAAAATATCTTGAAAATAATAGCCAGCAGCAAACCCGTCATACATACCATTTCTATAATATGCTTGGGGATCACTCCGATCAGACGGTTCAGGCGCAGTACTCTTACATATTTCGCAAAATAATGATCGTAATGGTCAATAAAGCTCTTTTCTCTTCCTAATACCTTGATTTCCTTAATTCCGCCTAGTGACTGGTTCATCCACTGATAGATCCTGGACTTGTAAACCTGGCCTTCCCTTCCCCATGCACTGGAGTATTTCCTGGAAATAACCGAAAAAATCGCAAGACAGGCTATCAGTAATGCCACAATGATTATGGTAATGGATTTGCTTACAATAAACAGATAAATGCCTATGGCAATACATACACATACCTCTGCAACCATTTCCAGCATATGTATGATCCCTTTTGTAAACTGATCTGTATCCTCCTGCATGCTTCTCTGCAGCACAGAGATATTCTTTCCCAGATGAAATGTATAAGGCTCTTTCATATAGGCCTTCAGAAGATCTGTAGACATCGTTCTCTGAATACGATAGGAAAACTTATATATGGCATTCTTCTCCACAATGATATATATATTTTTCACAATATAGACTGCAATGATAATACCTGCGATCATAGCCAGGAAATAATTAATCTCATCAAAGCCAAATCTGGCATATACATAGCTCATGATCCTGCTGTCCTTCAGAGATGACGTATCCATGATCAGATTAATAAACGGCTGAAACAGGGAAACAGCAAGGAGCTCAAGGAAGCTTCCTATTACTACTGCCACCATCAAGATACCTATTTTGATCTTGTCTCTGGTTGTAAAAATATAGCTTAATTTTTTGAACATTTTCTTTCCTTCCTTATTTCCTGCCGGCACCCTGTAGCAAAATATACTATCACATAACTGATACACAGCGCAGCTATTTCATTACGTACCTTCTCCATTGCAACAATATTTCCACTGAAATATTCAATCTCTTCCCCTTCCGCAAAAGCTTTCATTCTCTTAAAATCTTTATATGCCGTATTATCTTCCTGATAATAATGCTTCTCTTTGGTAAGATCCGCACAGTCTTTTCGGTAAACCACATATCCTTTCGGATACTGACAGACTCCATATACTACTATAGCACAGATACATGCACATATTGCTGCAATAGCACATTTCTTCCACTGAAAGGCATATATATTTCTAAACTTCGCCTGTAATCTCACCCATCTGTCAAATGACAGTTCTATTTGTTTATTAAAGTTCTGTGCCACTCTGGCAGGAATAATCCTGTACGCTCTGCCTTTTCCAGTTTCATACAGGAGTGCTCCCATCAGAATAAAGGAAACATTTTTGAAAGATGTATTATACAAAAATGGCTCCGTCAGTCCGCCAACTGCAATTGTCACGATAATCAGGGTTTCCAGATACATCTTCTTCGAAAGATATCTTGCAATTGCATACATGGTATACAGGCACAATATACTGAACGGTATGATCCCATATGTGATAAATGCCGACAGATACGCACTGTCCATGGTAACGCTTTCCGTTGTTATTTCAGACAGCCGTTTTCCAAACAGACTGATATATTCCGGTTTCAGATATCTCCATGCCAGTTCCATTCTTGTACTGAGCAATTTATTTAAAATCTGGAACCATCTTCCCGTAACGGTAACAGGGATCACTAACGATACAAAGACACATACCGGGAAAATGCATTGTATGACTATCTTCTCTGCAACATTCAGCCTCTTTCTCCACAGAAGATAAATTCTTCCTAATAATAAGCACATAAATACCGCAAAACCTGTATAGCTCACAGAATACAGAAATACCAGACAGTTCCCTGCAAACAGCCAGACTGCATGCTTCATCCGGAATTTATCTCCAAGCATATAGATAATAAATATGGCCAGAAGGAGGTAGGATACCTGTAATACATTGGGATGCGGATATCCAAGACTCCACCGGAATATATGCCCAAGTCCCAGCTTGGCATGAACCTTATAAACAGTACTGTCCATCCGGAACAGAGAACTCACAGTAGTTCCCAGAAATGTTACAGACCAGATTATGGTTCCCAGTGTAAATATCCGTTTCAGATTCACATTTTTCATGCCAGCCATCATCATGCCATACAGGAGCAGGCCTTTTTCACCGGATACCACATAGGTCAGTGCAGTAATCCCAAGAACAGCAACGATCTTCCCGTATTCTGCTATGGTATATTCTTCTATCAGCAGCTTGGCAAACAGACAGCAGGATGCAAATAAAAGAATGACCTTAAATACAGCCTGTCCATCATACAGACCAATTCCCTTCGCAAATAAAAGTGAACCGAAGAATAACCAATATAAAATTTCACCAGTACTGACTGTCACTGTTTTTCTATCTGCTTTTTCCATCTTAGCATCCCTGTGTATATATTTTTTCCAGCTTTCTGCAATATTCCTCCGCAGAATCAAAGCTGACTTCCCTGCAGTTTTGTGTAAGACACTGCAGTTCTTCTTTCTGATCCCACAATTCTGCAATTTTTCCCTTTAATTCTCCAGCATTTCCTGCCTCGAACAGAATTCCTGTCTTTCCATCCTGCACAAGCTCCGGTACGCCGCCAATTGCTGATGCGATCACCGGGGTTCCGTACCATTGCGACTCCATCACCGTAAAGGGACAGTTCTCATACCATTCTGACGGAAAGATCGTAAACCTTGCTTCTGCGATCAGCTCTTTCAGTTTTTTCCCCTGAAGGAATCCCATATTGGTTATATTCGGGCAGTTCTGCAGCTCCTTCTCCAGCGGTCCACCTCCGGCGAAGATAAACGGGATCTGCGACAGCTCACTGCAGACCTGCAAAAGTGTGTGTATTCCTTTTTCTTCCGAATATCTCCCAAAATAAAGTATATAATCCTTCTTTTCCACCACCTGATATTTCTCTTCAGTCAGGAAATTATGCAAAACAATAAGCTTATCCTTAAGAATCGAGCTTGTTGCAAGCTTATCTGACATAAACTGACTCGGACAGATCACCTGGTCTACTTTTCCATAAGTATGCAGCTTCTGATACAGCTTTGCTTCCATCATACCAAGTATACTCTTTACTCTGGAATTATGGATACATCTGTTTGTCACACAGCTTCCATACTTTCCTCCCTGGCATTGAAAGCACAGCTGTTTGTCCGAAGGGATCATCATCATATGATTGGGGCATACCCACTGGTAGTCATGGGCTGTAAATATGATCCTAACTTTCTTTTTCTGCTTTCTTTCCCATTTGCGGATTTCATAAATAATGGAAGGTGTGATCTGAAAATTAAAGTTATTCAGATGGATAATATCCGGCTTCATGTCATCCAGAACCTGCCGTATTTTTTTTCTTGCTTCTGTCGAGTAAATGATCTTAAAGGGATAAAGAAGCTTCTGCAGTCCCTTTGCATGGAAATCCATGTCAGAGGTATAGCTTTCTGCATGATTGCCAACGATCCTGCCTTCATGCTCCATGCCAAAGTACTGCACCTCATGCCCCATTTTCTGCAGCTGTTTTCCAATTTCAAAAATATAGGTTTCTGATCCTCCATTGGGAAACAGAAATTTATTTACAATGAGAATTTTCATAAAGTTCCTCTGTCTGTCTGACTACATCCTCCCAGTTATACTTGGAACAGATAAACTCTGTACTTGCTGCTTTATATCTGTCCACCTCTTCCGGATGTCCCAGCAGATCTGAAAGTTTTTCCTTCAGATCCTCTGTGTTTCCTTTTTCAAATATAACTGCTTTATCCTCTGTAACTTCCGTATTTTCCTTAATATCACTAACAACACAGCAGTTTCCATAGCTCATGGCCTCAAGCAGACTGAGTGCCATTCCTTCAATATCACTGGGAAGCACAAATAAATATGCATTGGAATACAGCTCCTCCAGAATCCTGCCCTGCACAAAGTCGGTCATCAGAATCCTTGGATCCCTGGCTGCCATCTCCTGTACCTTTTTCATGTATTCAAAGGAATGACTGCTGCCCCCTGCAATAACCAGTCTTTTGTCCGTGTCAAGCTGCGAATAGGCATTGATCAGATAATGCAGTCCCTTTTCAGGCACAAGCCTAGCCAGGAAAAGAATGTATCCATCTTTTACAAGCCCATATTTTTCTGTGATCTCTCTCGCCTCGCAGATCTGTGGCCTTGCTATTCCATTAGGGATAAAGTGTGTATTACGGCCATATGTGTCCAGAAAATACTGCTGTACATTTCTGGAAAGAACGATCACCTCATCAGCATGTTTTGCTGCCATTTTTTCTCCAAATTTCAATACCCTGGAAGCAAAATTCCCCCACTTGGCTCTCTGCCAGTCCAGACCGTGAATCGTTGCAACTACCCGGATCCCGAACATTTTAGGAATAAACAAAGTCGAACATGGTCCCTCTGCATGATAATGGATCACATCATATCTGCCAAACAATGCCCTTATTGTAGCAAGTACTGAGTACACAATCGCATTCAGCTTACCGTTCTTGAAGGTTGGCACAATAATGATCCGGATACCCTTATAATATTTCTTTCTTCCTCCATCAAAATCCTTGCCTGACACATGATATCCGGAACGATTGTAGGCTTCTACCTCATATCCCTGCTCTGTCAGCCTTGTTGCCAGTTCCTCAACAACTACCTCGACACCGCCTTCTCTGGACGGTATCCTCTTATGGCCGATCATTGCCACTTTCAGCTTTCTGTTCTTTTTCTTTTCTTTCTGAAGTCTTTTCGTTTCTTTTGCTGTTTCTGCCAGAAAAGTAAAGTTTGTATTGATATATCTGGAAAGCAGCCGGCCTGGATCCTGCAGAATCCGGTACAGCCACTCAAGGCACATTTCCTGCATCCACCCCGGCGCTCTCTTCACACTGCCAGCTTCAAATGCAAAGGCAGCACCTACTCCCAGCATAAGACCATTTACTTTTCCACGGTGATCATACATCCATTTTTCCTGTTTGGGTGCCCCAAGCGCCACCCAAATGAAATCCGGTCTGGTTTCATTGATCCTCGCAATGATCTCTTCATCCTCTTCCACCGTCAGGGAGCGGAACGGTGGTGAATACATACCCGCAATAATTAGCCCCGGATACCGTTCCTCTATTTTTTTCTTCAGGCTATCCAATACTTCCGGTGTACTTCCATAAAAATAATGCCTGTATCCTTTCCCTTCCGATAGTCTGAAAATAGCAGGCATCAGGTCAGGCCCTGGTACACGCTCCGCTTCCCTATATCCACGCTGCCTGCTTACCATAGACAGCGGTTTCCCATCCGGAAGTGCCATAGCTGCACTGTTCTGAACCTTCCGGTAATCTGCATCCCTAAAAGACATAACCACAGTATGCACATTAGATACACAGATATAGTTTCCCCGAAGCTGCTCCAGATTTTCAGTCAGCATGGCTATCGTGTCTTCCATATTGGTAACACTGATATTCGTATTTAAAATTGTACAATATTTTCTGTCTTCCAAATTCATGAAATTCCGGCTTCCTTTAAAAATCTGTCTGCTATCTTGGACAGTGCATAAGTTTCCCTGATCTTCACGGCATTATCTGAAAGCTTCTGTGCCAGTTTCTCATCTGCAGCTATTCTCTTCATCGCATTGCAGAGTGCTGTCCTGTCTCCAACAGGCACCAGAAGTCCACTGCTTTCGTTCTCTATATAGGCTCTTGATCCCCCAACGGGACAATCTGTAGAAATAACAGGTATTCCCATTGCCAGTGCCTCGATCATGGAATTGGATATTCCCTCATAATCAGAAGACAGAACGAACATGGCACTGTCAAGGATTTCTTCTCTGACATTAGTCGAAAACCCCCTGAAGATGATCTTATCTTCCAGTTGTAATCCCAAAACCTGCGCCTTCAAAGCTTCCTCCAGCTCACCGATGCCGAAAATATGCAGCTCATATTCTGGAAAAGCCTTTAGAAATTCAGCAAAAGCTTCTATTAACAGTCTGTGGTTTTTCTGCTTCTCCAGTCTTGCGACAGAAACAACTCTTTTTTTCCGTACCCCCTGATAATGCTCCGGTAAATTCTGCGGCACGGGATTGGGTATTACTGCAGATTTGCTCCTGATGCTTTCCGGGAAACACTTTTTCATATCTTCTGTCTGCAGTACCAGTTTATCTGCTTTGCCATATGCCCAGTTTCTAATTCTCTGATGCTCATACTTCCCTGGATCATTTCTTTCTGATACCAGCATCCCATGAGGAATCCCAGCTGCCGCAATCACTGAAAATACGGCACCCATAGCACTGAAAGCAAATACTGTACATCCTGCATTCTGTTTATAATAACGTCTCATGGCAATCAACCGTTTTATTCTGATCAACGGATTTCCACCTGATGTATCTCCGGTATGAACCACATCAATACGCTCATCCAATGGATATGCCACCTGATTACCTGCAAACAACATGATACTTACCTGATATCCTCTGCTCACATATTCATCCGCAAGCAGTGAAACTACCCGTTCTGTTCCGCCTCCTGCCATATCAGGCAATACAAACACTATTTTCATTCTGTTTCAGAACTCCCTATATTATCAAACATGCCAGCCAGATATACGTGGTCTAGCTTTTTTCTATACCTTATACAGTTCTCCACATAAAAAGCATTATTCCCACATATTTCCTTCAGTTCTTCTTTTCCCCACTGATCTTTCACGATTCCCAGCTGATTTTTCAAAATATAAGGTACATTGAAAGGTACTGAAGTGGTAATTACAGGAGTTCCAGCCGCAATGCTCTCCACAATGGATACCATGCTGTTATCCTTGCTGGTATATATGAGCAATGCTTTTGCACCGGCAAGAACAGGCATCAACCGGTTGTGATCCAGCTTACCAAGAAACTGGATATTTTTTTCTTTTCCAAGCTGTTCTGCCTGTATCTGCAAAGCTTCATTTAAAACTCCATCACCAATGATCTTCAGTTCATAGTCCTTGTAATCTCCTCTGGTAAATGCCGCAAATCGATCAATAATAAGATCTATATGCTTTCTCTCTATCAGCTGGGATACCACTACAAAATAATTTTCCTTATTTTCTGCATATGGGATTTTGTCCAAATCAATCCCATGATCTATGATTACCGGCAGCACATGGTCACAATATCTGGAAATAAATTTTGCAGCCTTCTCTGACCTTGTTATCACAGGGATTCCATGAAAAATAAATCTGCCAACTATATTGTACCATATTCTTGATGGAATTTTATGGCACATTCTGTTATGTGCTCCCAGCTCATGCCAGATTATCAGCTTTTTCCTTGCATGCAATGCACCTTCCAGCGTCACAAGTGAGAAAACCTCACTGCTGATAATATAATCAAACTCTGTTCCATGCTTTTTTAGATATTTTCCAAGTCCTTTCAGCATGGGAATACATCTGGGCTTACATATCTTTGATATCTGACAGGGAAACCATTTTACTTCAAAAGGATACTCCTCCGGCTTTACAGGTCGATAACAGTCTGCTGCAACCAGAGTCGGAATATCACCATTTTTCACAAACCCCATGCACAACGTATATATCATAGTATCCCTGATGGATTCCATCTTTGGTATCTGATCAGTTTCTGCCGTATATAATATAGGATTCATGATCAGCACTTTCATGATTCTTTACCTGCCTTTTTCCTACATAACAGACTGCTCCACATCCCACCCAGAAGAAACAGTACATAATTTCTTCCAATATAATCAGAAACTGCATGTGCTTCGACAAGAGTATACACTGCAAATGACACAGCCATGGATAATTCCATATATCTCTTTTTCTGGATACAGTAAGTAAGCATATACAGAAACACGGCTACCATAATTATTCCCGGTATGATGCCATACCAGTAAAATACTCTTACCCAGCCAAGATCAAAGAAATAATGACTCGATGGATCTGAAAACAATTTCCACGTCTGGATTGTTCCTTCCCATTCCGTTGTTCCTACAAGACTTGCTATCCTGCCAGTTAATGCTCTGTCAAGATATACAAAAAACTGTGTCGGTCTGGTCCATTCAAAGTACCATATATAATTATATACTCTATATGCATTGGCTGCTATTAATACGGAAAACAATACAGAAAATCCGCTAACACCCATACCACAAATACCAAACCATTTGCGGATACTGTCATTTTTAATCACCTTAAATAAAAATGTATACAAAACAGCAAAAATACCAACCAAAAGGCTGGTCTTGGAATCCGTCAGGAAAAAGAAACCTATATTAACTGCCAAAGCAGCCGCGTAACCATACCATTTCCATTTCTCCCCATACAAATATAATGCCAGGACCGTAAGTGCAAAGACCATACACTGGAGCGCATTGGGATGTCCCATTCCAAATGTATATCTGGTCTCCACACTACCCCTTCCATAGTCCTGGGTCAGTGCCATGCCTCCCCCGACTCCAAAGAATGATAGGAGCATGATAAGAAGACATCCTGTCAAGGTCATATAAAATACAAGCTTCAGGCATTTCTGCATATCCACATTCTTGCATGCAGCGAGAAACATTACAATTCTGACAATATCATTCCTGCCCGTCACAAAATAGGATATTGCTCCCAATGCAAGAAAAGCTGCTATCACAGCATATTCTTTTTTATCATACCTGGTCAGACAGGTTTTGATCAGAAACAGCAGAAATGTCAGCTGAAACAGCCTGCCCTCTACCGGATTGATCAAGGCGCTCTTATCAATGATAACCATCAGTACCTCTATGATCACTCCGAGATAAAAGCTGCCATATGCAATTTTTTCAATCTGTTTTCGATCTGTTTTCATCAACGATTTCCCTTAATTCTGTTTACTGCAATGTTCCATCCGGACTGATAAACGTCCATGCCGGCCACAGCTGTTCCATCTCTGCTTTCACAAAAACCTGTGAGTTCTTATGGATCGTCGGCCGGATCATCATTTTATCCTCGTGTCCGTTCAGTCTGGCTCCCCAGAAGCTGAAGGTTGAATTGGCGCAGATATTATGTCGGCACTGGCTCATCAGATACATATCATAAAAGCTGTCTTTTCCATGATTGATATCGACAATAGTATATTTCTCCCCCTGATAATGCTCTGTCACATAAGGAATATCATCAGAGAAAATATAGAAATGCGCCTCCGGGTATTTCTCTACCACCGTCCGGATCGCTGTTTCATAATATTTTTCGGTACAGATATTGCCAAATATCGATGCATTTTCCGGCTTCAGATAATCTCCCCTCCGGATGTGCACACTGACTGAATCCTGCATACTCATTTCCCTTGCCAGCTCTGCATTTCGTGGATCCCGGCTTTGAGGGAACTGGATCTTTTCCCTGAGATCATACAAAATATCACTGTAATATTTTTCACACGCAAAATATCCGGAGAGATACATATCTTCAAAATCAAAAATCTCCGGATGATACATCTTCGTTTCATGGAACCACTTCACAGTAAAGGGAAACAGCTTTCTTCGTACTTTTCCCGTGATCCCATCACTACCGATCAGTGCTGTTTTTTCTTCTTCTGTGCAGACTTCAAAAACAAGACGGTCAAAATACCGCAGCTCCAAAACCCTTTTTGTCACAACAGGTACATTTTCCATTCCCCTGGTATGTCCTGTTTCCTTCATCTGTACCTGATCAAACCAGGAAATGTCAAGCCTTACTTCCTTTCCAAGTCTCACCAGTTTTCGATACAGTGCATATTGCTGGAGCTGGTTTCCAAGCCCGCCTGCTACCTGAATAATGATCATACTTTTATTCCTTTTCCTCTGTTATGGTGAACAGAGATAATGCCGGTGCCAGCGACCACGGATAGGCTCCGTACACCTGCGGATACATGGAAAAGCCCTGACATTCTGCCAGACATCCATAGATCCTGCCCTCCTTTACTGAGTTCCAGAGAGCTTCTCTTCCCCGGACCATACGGGATTTATGTATACCGATAAGGACATTGGTCTGCAGGGATCTTGCAATGGCATACAGGATCATAGCCGTAGCCGAAGTATCTACCGGTCCCTCCTTGGCTCCAAGCTGCCAGCTGTAAAGTCCTCCCTCCAGCTGATAGGCCTCTACCTTGTCAACAAGACGGCGGTATGCCTGTTTAATCGGCTCATAGCTTGGTCTGTCGGTTTCCATATAAGCAAGGCTGTCAGCCATACCGATCATCAGCCAGCCTACAGCCCGTCCCCAGCCTATGATACCATATTTCACGCCGCTTTCATATTCAAATCCGTGATAGGGAAGGCCTGTCTTCTCATCCATTCCCATCTGGATAAAGTTCATCATCTGGGTAACTGCCAGGTTGACAGCATTCATATCATCATAGACTGCCCCGTATTTGCAGAGGAACGGACAGACCATTCCAATACCGTCAGCAAAAATATATCCGTTTTTTTGTTCCGGTCTGTAGGGCAGATTTCCGCCGTCATCTGTTTCATGGTGAAAAAGATACTCTGCTATCTTGTCTGCTGCCTCTTTATACTTTTCTTCGCCTGTGATCTGATGAAGATCGATCAGTGCCATACCGCTGACAGCATCATCCAGATAATACATTTTACACTTTCCGGCAATCCATCTGTCATAATATTTCTTCAAAACGTCCAGGATCACTCTGGCTTCCTCGGAATTCTTATGATCCTGATAATAATCTGCAAGCGCCTTGGCTAGAAGCCCGTTCGGCCAGTTAAATCTGTCTGCCGGTGGAACCTTCCTCCCGCAGATCTGCTTCAAAGCCCGTTTCATATAATAGGTACCAGTATATCCCGGATAGTCGATCAGTTCCCTTTCTGCCTCTTTTACCATATCCAGCATTGCGGATCACTCCTTCCTTTTTCTGAACTTTCCCTTTACAATCGTAACCAGATACTGAAATTCTCCCGCTTTCCTGAATACCATCAGGAAAATACCATTAAACACCACACAGATGATCACAAACATCACAAGAAATGTCAGTATCGTAATTTCCTTCATTATAATCCCTGAAATGCCATAAAAAATCCCATATTGGATCACCAGCAATAAACAGTACTTCATCGAATCCCTGAAATATTCTCCGGCCTTCCGGTCCAGTATCACATGGTAAATAATGATCGGCTTGGTCACATTGGCAATCAGCCCTGACACGATCGTTCCGATATATACCCCGACGAGGCCGATCCTTACGACCAGTACAATGGAAATGACCAGATTCACTACGCCCTGGATCAGTGCCAGATATTTATCCTGTTCAAAAACACCTGCTGCCGTCTTGAAGTTCGACAGCACGATCCTTTCTCCCTTAAAGTAAAAATCGATCAGGATACAGCCAATGACGGAAAATGCCAGTGTTCTCTCTGCGCCTACCCAGAGCGTGATAAATGGCGTCAGAAGAATGGCAAATCCAACAGCTGCAAATCCGTAGATCCAGCTGGCTGCAAACCGGTATACCTTAAAGAGCTCATACTGTCTGTCCTTTGATTCTGTGGCGATCAGGTTGCCAAAGCTTGACAGTACAGAATTAAAGACAATATTCACCACGTTCGCCGCTGAATTCATGATCATATTGTAGTTGTCCACGAAGCCATTGACGGTAACATTGATAAAGCTGGAAATGATCATGCTGTCGGTCTGAAGCCTCGCTACATCTCCTACCTTATGAAGCACCAGTGCCTTAGTCTTTGTGACTACTTCACCGGTTTCTTCCTTTGTCAGCTTCTCCACCCTTTTATCCTTCAGATAGGGATACAGACGGTTCAGATAGTGGCTCACATATATTTTCTGCAGCAGCTCCACTGCTGCCGCCGTCAGAAGATAAGCATAGAAGTTGCCGGTTGCCAGGATCACTATGATCTGCAGGCTGACCGTGATCATCTTGGTGACCGTGATGATATTGGTCTGGATATAATTCTTCTGCTCGGCATTGACCAGACTGTATTTATAAGCGACAAAATAGGTGCTGACTGTATTAAACAGAAAAATGAAATAATACAGTGTCAGATCCCTGACTGTCACACCATCAGGCTGTTTCACCAGATAGGGCAGAAACGGTGAAATGGCAAGACCGATTCCCGCTACGACCAGACCTATGATCCGGTAGGATTTCTTATAAAGCAGCATATAGGACTTGATCTTCTCATAGTCCTTATTGGCTACCGGCTTATACAGACTGTAATTCAGGGCTGTGCCGATCCCAAGCTCTGCCATGGAAAGCACGGACAGAATACTGGTGTAAAGGGAATTGACACCAACAAGGGTATCCCCAAGGTGTGCGATAAACACGCTCCGCAGGACAAAGCCGAGAAGCTGCGTCACCAGATTACCGATCTGTCCAAATACTATATTCTTTGTTGCTGACTGCACTCTTCCCATAAATGATCTACTTCTTTCCCTGTCTGCATGGCTGCTTCTTTATATGCAGGCATTTTGGCTGCAAGCTGGCTGCGGATAGCTTCTTCCTTCGCTGCAAGCCACCTGAAGGCCTCCGTCAGATCTTCTTCCTTCCGAAGAAGCTGTACCGGGAGCACATAATTTTTTTCTGTTCCAAACAGATCTCTGGCTATTCCTCTGGCTTTCACAGAATAGCCAACCACCAGTGTCGGCACCAGACTGGAGTATGCTGCAATGGTAGCGTGGGTTCTCGCCCCGATAAACATCCGGCATCTGGCGATATAGCCTTTCAGCTCCTCACAGGTTCCATCCGGAAGCTCCAGTATCCTTCCTGTATCCTTAAACTGTTCATACAGCTCATGGATCGGCTTTCTGTCATCATTTCTGTCCCAGACAACATGTGGGATCAGGGCGATCTGTAGGCCGGTATTTTCTACGATATACCGGATCAGCGCCCGGTAGTTTTTCATGGTAATCCCCGCTGATTCCTCATTATCCTGGATCATGGGACTGATATTGATTCCGACTGTATTCCCCTCCTGGAAGCCTGATGGCAGGGGCTGCTCCTTCTTTTGAAGGGTAAAGGCGGGATCCGGGAAGCAGTATACCTTAGGTACATTATATCTTGCCCGGTCACAGCTCCGCAATCCCTTCAGCCCTGCCTGCTGCTGCGCCACCATACGCTGCAGAGCCTCAAAGGTAATGCTTTCCCTGGCAATGATCGTGTGATACTTCATCAGATCCGCTACGATTTCCGGTCTCTTAATAAGCTCCGGCTCTATGGAACAGCCAAGCAGTACCGTTCTTGTCCCTTTTCTTACAAAGGCCTGATTGGCAAGGCGCAGATCCTTCCGCATGTTATCATAGCAGTAATTGTCGCCACCAATCGATATGGCAAGGGGAATATCCTCCCGGAAGGTCTTTCCATAGCGGTAACGGATAAAGCTCTCCTCATCTCCTGTCAGCTTCCGGTACAGATAATAACAGACATGTGCCAGCTTATGATCTGCAAAGCTCTTCTCTCCCCGGATATCACACAGCTCCCTCAGTGAATATTTTTTATCCTCTCCGCCGTAATAGCTGAGAAGTACAGGTTTTTCCTTGATCATATGACAGGTGCTGTTGACTATGGCTTCGCAGCCATGGTTGCCGCTTCCTGCATGCATATACATAACCAGTCTTTTTTCTTTCATAAATTCAGCCCTTATATTTTCTGAAATGATAACCATGCAGGTATAGTCCCGGCGCTGCTGCAAACAGCTTCGCTTTCAACCGGTATCCACCGGAAAGCAGTTCATACGCACCTGAAACCTGCAGCTCCTGCTTCAATTTGTCTCTGCATATCTGAATATACTGTGCATTCTTCCTTCTGTCCGCTGCAGGCAGCATGGCGAGCTTTCCTACAGTCAGCATAATTCCCATGATCAGGATGGAGGTCACCTTCGCTTCCAGAGTGCTATCTATGGCAAGGATCCTGTCTCTTGCCAGCTCCCAGCAGGTGATCTGATCCATATAAGATGGTGTAAAGGGTCTGTTCATAGCCCCCTTGGCATTCTGGTAATATCCATATCCAGGATAGTCAATCTCCGATACCTTTCTCGCATATCCAAGAAGCTCTGTCAGGAAAAGCATATCCTCCCCGATCGAAAGGCCTCTCTGAAAACGGAGCTTTCCGATCAGTGACCTGCGGTACAGCTTACTCCAGCATCTGCTGTTCCCCTGCAGCAGCTCCTCTCTCAGATACTGTGCTCCTGTATAGGTAACCGGCTCTCCGATCCGGAACCGTTCTGTCAGAAATGCTTCCCATTCCTCTTCTGTTGACCAGGCATGGAAGCTGCAGCCTGCCATATCACTGCCTGTCTTCCGGAGTACATCGGAAAGGATTTCCAAAGTCCTCGGGCGCAGTCTGTCATCAGCATCCACAAAGGTGATCAGTGCCCCCTTTGCCAGATCAAGACCGGCATTCCGTGCTGCAGAAACACCTTCATCCTCCATGGTTATAATGCGGATATTTTCATAGTTTTCTTTCAATTCCACGCATACTTTGCCAGTACTATCCGTGGATCCGTCATTGATGATGATGATTTCCAGCTTCTGATACGTCTGGTTTTCGATACTCTCGATGCAGCTTCTCAGATAGCTTTCGCCGTTATAGACCGGAACGATCACACTGATCAGCGGTAAATTCTCTTTTGGTTCTGCCAGCATGTTCCGGCCTCCTTTCTCATCTCAGGAACGGTAATACCAGATCATCGCAAGGCGGAGCAGTCTTACCGTCACTTCACCAGGATGTTTCATTACCAGATAAAGCAATTTGTTTGCTGGCTGGTTCACGGTAATTTCTGTCCTCTTTACCAAATCTCTGATCTCTTCTGAGCGGCATAGCTTAAGAATATTCCTGCGGTAACCGGATGGGTTGCCTCTGGCTTCGTTCTTGAGTACCAGGAAATACCAAAGTATTGACTCCTGATCCAGATGTTTTTTCTGTTCTTCCAGCTTATCCCCGGTAAATTTATCTTTCAGTATCCGATCCGTTGTCTGTATCAGCTTTCGGATATTTTCTGTCAGCTTTTCATTATATTTATGCACCATGGATTCTTTTACATAAAGATAATGGTAATAAGCCTTATGATCCATAGCTACAATTCTCTGACAGTCAAGCAGCACCGGCAGCATGATTGTTGTATCTTCCCCAACAATGATTGCCGGATCAGTATAATTTCCATTTTCTGAGATCAGTCTTTTTGAAATCAGCTTCATACAGCGTGAAATCGTAATATACCGTTCTTCCTGTCCAAGCAGGCAGGGAAATATCTTTTCCTCTATCTCTTTCCTGCCATATTCACCTGGTGCCAGCTTCTGCCATACATACTCCTGACTACCGCCGTCTCTTTCAATGATGTAATCACTGATCACCATCTCCCGGTCATTTCCGGTCAGATAAGCACTCATTTCAGAAAGCATCTCCTGATTGATCCAGTCATCACTGTCCAGGAAGCTGACATACTCTCCACTGCATTCTTTCACACCTGCTTTCCATGCCGAAACCAGACCGCCATTTTCCTTATGAACTACCCGGATTCTTTCATCTTTCTCCGCGTAAGCATCGCAAAGCTCTCCACTGCTGTCTGTCGAGCCATCATCTACAAGCATGATCTCCAGGTTTCCATAGGTCTGTGCTCTTACAGAATCTACACATTTCTTCAGATATTGTTCTGCATTGTATACTGGTATGATCATGCTGATCTTATATACTTCCATATATCTTCAACAGTTCCTCCATATTTTCTTCTATGGAAAATTCTTTTTCTGCTTTTTCTCTTGCGCTGTTTCCAAGCTTTTTGCATAAATGCTTATCCGCAAGGAGTCTGTCAAGCGCTGCATACAGGCTTTTTTCATCCCTTGGTTCAAACAAAAGTCCTGTTTCTTCCTGCTGTATCATCTGTGGAATTCCACCGGTATCTGACGCTGCTATTGCACAATAATTTGCCATTGCTTCCAGAATTGCAATTGACTGACCCTCAAAATAAGAGGGCAGGACAAAAATATCACTTTCCTGCAGATATTTCTGTTTCTCTTTTCCACTGATCCATCCCAGATACTTTATAAAATCGCTGTTTTTTTCTATCTGTTCCTTCAGTTTTTCATCCTCAAAAATACCACCCAGATAAAGCTTTGCCCCAGGGTATTTCTGCTGCAGTTTTTCCGCGGCAGCCAGTAATTCCAAGACACCCTTTTCCTTGCAGATCCTGCCAAGAAAAAGCAGCTTGTGCTGACCATACTGCTTCTGATATACTGGCGGCATTTCTATGCAGTCAGGAAAAACAATGATTTTATTTTCATCAATCAATGTGCCAAAAAATTTCTTCCATGACGGAGCCAGCACCAGCATAATGTCTCCCATGGAAAGGATCTCTTTTACTCTTTTCTTCCCCTTTTGGGAAAGCTGTCCATAATATCCCTCAAAATCCCCGCCATGCTGGTGAATCACTATCTTTTTCCGGGCTCTTTTCGCTGCCTTGATAAAAAAACTTTTTCTCACATAGCTTGCATCTGATGCCATATTCACATGAACAATATCATACCCGGAAAGCTGCACCAAAAACTGCATGTATGCTTTCATGGCTCTCCAGAGTTTTCTTACTTTGGAGCCTTCGATCATGGTTCCAATATATTTCAGTTCTATTTTCTGATCAAGACCTGCGGCATAATAATTATTTACCACTCCGGAGATTCCTCCGTGAACACTTCGATCAGGCCCTACCATTAATACTTTATATTTTCCCATTTATTTTCCTGCTGCAATCCTCTTCAGCTTCCTGATTCCTCTTCTTACCAGCCTTTTCCCCTTCAGTGTCACTCTGGTAAAGAATATTTTCGCCCTGCTAACCGGCGGCATGATCAGATACTCATATTCTGCCCGGTGCTGCAGCAGATACGCAGGATAGCTGTCATCTATTTCCACTCTTTCAAATCTGGCTTCCCGCCCAAACATATCTTCTCCAAGGAGAAGTCTGTCTGCTGCTTCTGCCAGCAGCACAGAATCGTTATATTCCTGATGAGCCGCTGCCACGACTTTGGTTCCGATTCTCCTGGCCACATCCTTCTCGCCGCTGCTGCCCATATACCCAAAATGCCAGCCGCCATCAGCCACTCTTACTGCATTTGGTGCTGTCACGCTTGCTTCCCTGAGCTGGATGATCCCATCCTCCGGTATGCTCCTTTTAGAGAATACCTTGGTTCCCAGCCAGAGCTTTCTCTTTACTCCCGGAAATTCCCCGGTAATGGACAGGAGTTTTCCTGACACCTCTTCCATATTCAGGAAACAGTAAAACATCCTCTGGGCAAAATGATATACCTTGTCAGGATCAAAGGTATCAATAACCTTCTGCAGTGTTTTGGGATTGGGAATTTCATCCACATCACTTAAGATGATCACATCCTCATCTGCTGCATCTGCAAGTCCCTTTACCAGTGCGTTTTTCTGAAACTTGTCCCTTAAGTGGGTAGTCGTATTAACCGGTGAATTATCTACTACAATATAGGTGATCTTGGGTAAAAATTCTTTAAACAGCTCCTTATTCTTCTCAAAGCACAGCTCCTTTGGCTCACCGGAAAAGGTCACCGTAGCCTCTTCGATGACAAACCGGTCTACGATCGGATCCATGATGTGAAGCCGCATCTTCAATATATCAATTTCATTAAAAAACGGGATACAATCGTATACCATTCTGTTTCCTCTTTCTTCCTATCTTCTGATCCTTCTCCAGAACAGCAGTGGTCTCACTACATCTTTAAATGCTTTCCACCGCTTCGTCCATGGATTCTCGAACCTGGGGTACTGCTCATTTCTTCCCCACCATTTATGAAAAACAAAAGGCTTCTCCACATCTGCCACTTCCAGAACAGGATGCTCATGTCCAAAATATTTCGCCACCTCGACCGGTGCGATCTTCATGCCCGCCGCTTCGATCCTGTGCTTGTTCATACAGCAGAGGAAGATATCTTCGTTATAAAATCCGTCCTCATCCTTTTCCCAGGTAAGATCCGCTTTCCTTGGAAACTCAAGGAGCCGTTTGCTGCGAAGTGATACGCTGTTTCCTACCCGGCACAGATTTCCGTAAATATCATGATAACAATGCTGTGTTCCCGGCTTTGGGATGGGCCATGGAGATCCAATATAATCATACTGAAGAAATTCCTCCCTCCACATCTCCGGATGTACCACAAACCCGTCATAATGAACCAGAAGCACATAATCTGTGTTAATATAATCCCCAAGCTCATAAACCATCTTATAATTAAAACAGTCAATATCCGTCAGCTTGGAAGTATGCTTGTAGGTAATTCCCTTTGGCAGAGAAAAAGGCTTTCTGTGGGTGATCAGTACGACTTCCCCGAATTCGATTCCCTGCATACTGTAGGTGAGTGCCCTGATCGTTTCATAAAGCTTCACACTGGTCATGGCAGCCAGCGTTACATTGGGAAGCTTTAATTTATTATGCATCTGCTGTTCCATTTTGTCTCTTCATTCTCCTGATCACTGCCCGTTCTATCTTTTTCAGATAAAACCATCCATACAGTGCCTTACGTCTGATATTCTGGCAAAATCTTCTTGTATTGCCCGGCTTCTGATTGATCCTTCTGTACTTCGGTGAATGCTTCTTGTATTCTTCCAGCTCTTTTCGGCATTCCTCTGCTGTAAACATATTACCTTTTCTGTCCATATAATGGAACAGACTGTAAATATTCTGTTCGGATGCCCAGTAACCGTCTGATACATTGTGTCTCGCCCAGTATTTGGGTGCAATGGCAAATTTCAGTGTTTCACTGGTGTGTGCCGGCAGGCAGGCAAAGGAGGAATTGGATAAAAGCAGATAGTGTGCATTTTTCAGCGTCACATAATCCTTGCCGATATCAAAGTGATGTGCTTCAATCCCCGGCAGCATTTTCCGGGCTGATTCCACATCATCCGTGATGATCATGAACTCCATATCCGGTCGGAGCTTTTTCATTTCCTTCATGCCATGGATCCAGTATTTCTTATCAATAAACAATTCCGGGCTTCCCGTATACTCGCCGCCCCGCATATTGATGATGCACAGATTGTCCCGGCTGTATTCATAGGAATCATACTCCGGCTTTACATGCAGCCACTGCTTCACCTGATCCAGATGGTCGATAAAATAAGATTCATCCTGCATATTCCCATAAATCAGGGTATTGTCACTGATATTCTTTAAATTCTGATCTGCTCCGGCGATATAGCAGCCATGCTCCATATCATGTCTGGAATTTCCGATATAAAGTCTTTCTTCTTTATCATTGTAGATCTGAAAACAGCTCTTTTCTTCTTCCGTAATCCTTTTTCCAAGATCCATGTCCATGAAATACATGCCACGGTCACTGTGAATATTGACAGCAAAGCGTTCCTGTCCTGCTGTTCCAAATTCATAGCCGTTTTCTTCTGCCACTACTCTTGCAGTCACATAACAGAACAACTGGTTCCCCAGGCCCTGTCCATTGATAAATTCTGTTCCTACCATTCTGTCCCGTTCCTTTACAGCGTAGTCTCCACCAGCTTCATATTTTCTACCTTATAGATCATATCGCACTTCTCAATGGTATTTAGCCGGTGTGCAATGATGATCATGGTCTTACGTCCATGGAAGCTGTTGACTGCCTCCATGACTGCTGCCTCTGTATCATTGTCAAGTGCAGAGGTTGCCTCGTCAAATACAAGGATCTCCGGATCATTGTACAGAGCCCTTGCAATACCGATCCTCTGTCTCTGTCCTCCGGAAAGCCTGACTCCCCGGTCACCGATCGTCGTATCCAGCCCCTCCGGCAGCTCCTCTACGAATTCTTTCAGCTGTGCCTCCTCCAGCACTTCCCAGATCCTCTTCTCGTCAATCTTGTCTGCATCAATACCAAAAGCAATGTTATCCCTGATCGATTCGTCGATCAGATAGATAGACTGTGGAATATAGCCGATCTGTGCCAGCCAGGACTCATAATTCTTAAAGATATCCACCCCATCACAGGTGATCATACCGGTCTGTGCATGTAAAAGCCCAAGCAGGATATCCACGATTGTTGACTTACCGGCTCCTGAGGTTCCGATAATTCCCACTGATTTTCCCTTGGGAACGATCATATGGGCATCCTCGAAAATATTTTTGTCAGAATCAGGATAATGGAAGCTGATATGATCCAGTTCGATCTGATGATCCAGCTTCAGCTTTTCCACCTGAGAATAAGCCTTTCTCTCTGCCAGCATGGCATCTGTTTTCATGCCCTCCTGCAGATTGTCATACACGAAATCAAGGCTGGGCTGGGTATAGGCGATTTCTGTGATATACGTATTGATACGGTTCACACTGGGCAGTACTCGTACTGCTGCGATCGCAAATGCAGAGATCGTCGTTACCATGGCTGTGATATCCCCGCCGCCATTAATATAAACTACCAGAAATCCCAGTACGCTTACGATAAACACGGTTTCGATCAGCAATCTTGGCATATTGTTCAGCACGGCATAGTTTCTGGCCACCTCTGCGCCGACCTTACCAGTTTCATAGTAGTTTCTCACATAAAATTCTTCCCGGTTCAGCACCTTGACATCCTTCAGTCCGTAGGTTGCCTGAATCCTCCATTTGGCGATCCTCGACTGGATCGCCTGGTTCCTGGCACCGATCCGGTTCAGCCTTGGTTTAAACACCTTCACAATAAACAGGGTCAGAAGACCAAATACCGCAATGATAAACAAAGTCATCCCGGGATCATTCAACAAAAGCACCATAAAAATGAGACAGGAAACCACTACTTCACTTGCCAGCTGCAGCATAGCAAGGATCAGGGAAAAGGTCTGTGGAATGTCACTGTCTGTAATCCGGAACACGGTAGGGATATCTGCTCCCAGATACTTTTCATAAGGGCGGTTTAAAAACTCTGCCATAACACGGCTGATCATCCGGTTCCGGTTCTTTGTGATAAAGGTATTCTGCATATAGGTCAGCAGCAGAATATACAGGTTCTTGATCACATAAATGGCCATCATTCCATAAAGTAATGCCATGGTGACCTGTTTCACCGTTGTAATGGATAAAGCATCACAAAGATTCTTTACTACTGGGATCCTGTCGATATAACCCATCAGCTCGTCTGGTGCCAGCAAAGCCTGTACCACAGGGATCATGGCACTGACTCCCAGTGTCTCCAGGAGACCACCGATAAAGATCATGATGCCAAGCCCAACTAACTGCCATTTCTGTTTTCTGTCAAAGATTGCTCTTACTTTGCCAAGTAATGTTATTTTTTTCATGTATGATATCCTTCGTTCCCGTTATTGTAAAGAGCATTGTGATTCCTGAAAATACACTGATCGCCAGCAGACGGTGTGTAAACCAGTAATGTACATAGGAGTATCCGTTTCCAAGCACTGTAAATATGGCAAACGGCAATAAGCAGACCAGTAAATATGGCAATGCCGCCACCAGCTTCTCCCTGGTTATTTTAGCATGCTTTCTTATCATGCTTACACAGATAATTCCTAACAGTACAATTGCCATCATCAGAAATGGCCACTTCATATACATATTGATGTTTTTTACCAGTCTGTCAATTAATGTGGGATTTTCTACTTCCCATGTTGCGTGATCTGAGGTATATCGTTCTGCCTGCTCGATAGCTTCCTTAAAATAATTATAACCGGTAAAGATCCATGCCAGAATCCATTTCCCAAGCCATACCACAGCATAGCCCACTCCCCACAGCATACCAAATACCACTTCCTTTTTTATCTTTTCCTTTACTTTTTCCTTAGAAAGAAGAAGATAAACGATCAGGGGAATGGCAAAACCTATCATGGGAAATGACAACTCATTAAAATATACAAACAAAATTCCATTGATCAGGAAATAAAGATAATAATTATATCCCTTCTGCAGCTCCTCATGAAAATATAACAGAATAGCTGTCATAAGCAGCATCAGGACATATTCTACGGAAAAGCACCAGCCAAATATCATTGTCACCGGGTTCAGGGTGATGATCGCGCCAAAGAAGCCCGTCAGCTCCTTATACAACTGCCGCCTGCAGAAGCCCATGATCACTACGAACAGCAATCCCATCTGTATGATCATGGATATCATCCTGATATCTCCAAGATCAAACAGCAATAGTAACGGCTTCAGCAAAATCAGGCTACCATGCCAGTACCGTCCATAGCATACCTCATGGGTTTCCCCGGTATCACCATTTGCCAGCAGCACTACTGACACCTCATTGTTATCATCACCATACAGAAGCCTTGGCGCATTCATTGCATCCCTGACTGCACTTCCTGAACCAGGATACATCGCATTCAACAGAAGCGAAGCGTCTGTATAGGTATCGGTCTGGGCATTTTTATATCCTTTGGCCCACTGGTAATACTGTCCTTCTGTATTAATCTGCTCCGCCGTCACTGCTACATTCTGGCGCATTCTTTCTGTTGGCAGCATGTATGCCAGAACCAATAGCACGAACCCCAGCAGGATTGCTCCGACAAGTATTCCTGTCAGCTTTATTATAAACTTGTAAACATTCTGTCTGTTGTTTTTATTTTCTGCACACATAATTATAAAAATTATACCATACCTTTACTGCCTGCGCAAACAGCTGGTTTTGTGTCAAAAGAACCACATAAAAGAACCAGGCTGATATAAAACAGCGGCATGTTATAGATCATATACCTTGTCTGGCAAAAGATCGTTGCCGACACCACAGCTACATTGATCATGACAGCAAGCAGTGTATACACCGCCAGAATTGCCCTACCATCCAGTCCATTTCTTTTTATATGAGTTATCAGCAGCACTATATACAATATGTACACCACCACGCTGTACCATACCAGAACCGGCGTTTTCTTCGCCACTGTTGTGACCATTCCATTCAGCACATTATCTGCAAAAACCCTCATAAGCCTCGGAAATACTTCTGGCATTAATGCCCTGATGATCTGTGCATTATAATCATCTACAATCCTTTCCAGACTGGCATTATCTCCTTCATAATGCTCTCTGACATACCGTTCCAGTGCCGGCCAGAGAGTATCAATCTGGATACAGTCATAATAATCCCCAAAATGCGCTGATCTTTCATACCATCCCTGACCGGCACTGTGCATCAGATAGCCGCCTTCATCACAGATTTCATAGATGCTTTCAAACAGTTCTCTGGTATCATCCCTTTTGATCGCCTTCCCATCCTCCTTTTCAGATGCATAAATAATCACAGTGTCTAAAAAGCGGTTATCATTCGTATGCCTCGAAAAAGAACCTCTGACACAGTAGTTATAACTACAATCCAGGAGATAGCTTCCTGTCCCTATACCCAGAACACAGACCGTCAAAATAAGGAGTCCTTTTTTCACCATTTTTTCTCTTATACTTCTCCATACAATAGCCGATATCAGGAGCAGTACCGTTATAACCATCTGTTTTCTCGTGGAAATAAGTAAAAAGGAAATAAATGCTGCTGTAAAGAGTGCCTTCTTTTTTCCTTTTATGCAGTAATCAATTAAATACCTGGAAAATAAAAGAAACAATGAAGTGGCAATTCCTTCTGTCAGAATACTGTTAGAATACATGGAGGCACGCTTTGCTGCGAATCTGCACAGCAGGGAGGTCAGCAGTGGGATCATCAACACCACAAGGCTGACTGCTTTGCCGAGTTTTAACTCCTTTCTCAGGAAACAGGTTAGTGAAAGAGCCGCACAGGCTGCCAGTATACTTTGAAAAATAGCAACTCCCTGAAGATATCCCTCACCGGCTGATGAAAACACCTGTCTGAAAAGCAAAAGCAGCATAGGATATAAAGGCTCTCTGGATATCTCCATATTAATATAGCTTGGAGAATCCACGCAGATCACTGCTCCATCATAAAACGCAAAAAACAGATAAAATCCCATACTGATCAAAAACAATAACACACCAAAAACTGTATCTGACCTTTTTTTCATAAGTTCCGTTTCCCTTTTGCACAATTTTTTGCTTATTATAACAACATTTCTATATTTGTGCAATTTGAACACTTGAGTTTCCGCAGAATGTACTTTTTAAGTGGTCAGCTTAAGGCAGAGTTGACGGTATGCCGGAGATACCTTTAGCTAACCGGTAATAGCTGAACTCGGGAGTTTGACACTTCTTTTTTTATCATTGTAATATAAATCCTTTGTTTAAGCC
>NZ_JAXXXI010000004.1:0-69116 GCF_037359455.1 Suilimivivens sp. | reverse complement strand
GATCGACGAACTGCAGAAGGAAGTGGATACGCAAAAGGCTCTTCTTGAAGAAAAGAATGCGGTGATTGCCGAGAAAGATGCTATCATTGCCAAAAAGGATGCTCTTATCGCTTCTTTACAGTCACAAAACGCCAATGTATAAGCCGATACTGAGACACTATACCATATGTGTCTGCAAGAAAAAAGCTGCCACATCAGTCTATCTGATTATGGCAGCCCTTTTGGACATAAATTATTTTCTGTTTTTAATCTTATCTTCAATGATAATGTACCCATGTACAAGCAGATCTGTTATGACCAGAACTGCCACTGACCATATCAGGCATTCCTTTACACTGAATTCATAGAAAGCAGCAAATCCGGCAATCGCAAAATATACCCCTATATGTACGGCATACATCTTGGAAATCTGTTTGGAATAATAGCACAATTTGTTATATCCAAATTTCCATTTTTCCACGACCGGCATGATAAAGAACGAAAGTGCAAATACAAACATTATCGTGCAGAAGCTGCCTATAACCTTCATAAGCCCTGGTGTTCTGTATTGCTCAAGCATATAATTAAAAAACTCTTCTACACCCGGGTGCATTATGATACAGCCTGCAAACCATACTGCCGCTGTCACTCCACATATTATCCCACTCTTTTTATAAAAATTTCCCTTTTCGTTTTCAGGTATTCTCCGGATTACCTTTCCAAAAACATATCCCAGGAATACATAACTCAGATACGGGAAAAAGCAGAAGCTCGTTTCTCCTTTGCCGCCAAAGGTCATGTCCAGGATCCAGTTCAGTGCTGCATTATCAGTAACAAGCTGTTTCGTAAATGGTGACACGATTCCCACAATTACAGCACTGATAATATATCCGCTCAGCTTGACACCTAATTTTCTGTATAACGCAAGTACAAGATAACACATACCGGATATAAAGAAAATATTGACAAAGGTGAGCACAGCGTACAGGTTTTCATGGTATATTTCCCTGCTGCCTGCCACCTCTCCCGTGATCAGATTTCTGATGAAGAAGCTGACCACTATTGCTGCCGCATAGCATAAATTACTCAGTCCCTGATACAGCAGCAGCTTTACGCCATTTTTAACCATATCCCCGGGCTCAGAATGCCTTGTGAAAACACTTCCAAATCCCATTGTAAACAGATACAGACAGGCACCTGTCGGCATAAACAGCGCAAACATGATCTCATATACATTTGATGTTGCTGCTTCCATGCCTGCCAGCGTCTGAAAAGAATGTATAAATACGATCATGATCATCAGGAAGCCCTTTACCAGATCAAGCTCCCTCTGCCGCCCTACATTTACCTCTTTATCCCTCAATGAAAACATATTTATTGCCTCTTTGCTCTAATCCCTTTTCTCTTTTGATTCCTCTCGGAGCTTTCCTACGAAGTGAGCGATCTTTCCCATTGCGGTCTTCAGGCTGTCCAGTGAATAAGCATAGGAAATTCTGAGAAATCCCTCTCCACAGCCGCCAAATGCAGTCCCTGGCACTACAGCTACTTTTTCTTCCATAAGAAGCCTTGTTGCAAACTCATCGCTGGTCATGCCAAACTCCTTAATACAGGGAAATACATAAAAGGCTCCATAGGGTTCAAAGCACTGCAGCCCCATCTCATGAAAAGCATTCATCAGAAATCTTCTTCTCTGATTATAGGCCTCCCGCATCTGTGCAACATCTTCATCTCCATTCCGGAGTGCTTCTACCGCCGCATACTGACTTGTAGTAGGCGCACACATGATCGCAAACTGATGGATCTTTACCATCTGCTCCATAATCTGTGCTGGTGCACAGGCATAACCAAGCCTCCAGCCTGTCATCGCATATGCCTTGGAGAATCCATTGATATATACGGTTCTTTCTCTCATTCCCGGCAGACTGATGATAGAAACATGCTTTTCCTTGTAACTGAGCTCTGCATAGATCTCATCTGTGATCACAAAGATATCCTTTTCCCGGATAATTTCCGCAATCTCCTCCAGATCCTTCTTTTCCATGATCGCACCTGTCGGATTATTGGGAAATGGCAGGATCAGTATCTTCGTCTTGTCTGTGATCGCATCCCGCAGCTCCTGTGCTGTCAGGCGGAATTCATTTTCTTCCTTCAGTTCAATGATCACCGGCACTGCATCTGCAAGAACCGCACAGGGTTCATAGGATACATAGCTGGGCTGCGGGATCAGTACTTCCTCTCCCGGATTGATCATTGCCCTGAGTGCCAGATCGATCGCTTCAGAACCACCAACCGTTACCAGGATCTCATGCATTTCATCATAATGGACTCCCTGGCTTCTCTCTACATAATTGCTGATTTCCTTTCGCAGCTCCTTCAGGCCTGCATTGGAGGTATAAAAGGTTCTTCCCTTTTCCAGGGAGTAAATGCCCTCATCTCTGATATGCCATGGTGTATCGAAGTCGGGTTCTCCAACACCAAGGGAAATAGCGTCCTCCATTTCATTTACAATATCGAAAAATTTACGGATACCGGAGGGCTTGATATCCACAATTTTATCTGCTAACGGATTTCTCATGGTGTAACCTTCTCTCTTGTATCTTCATATTTTTTGGTAAGGATCGTTCCATGATCCTTGTATTTTTTCAGTATAAAATGGGTTGCTGTACTTAAAACCCCCTCTATGGTAGCCAGCTTTTCATTCACAAAGCTGGAAACGGATTTCAGTGTCTTGCCATCTACGGTAACAAGCAGATCATATCCGCCTGAGATCAGGTATACACTGTTTACGTCCGGATATTTGTAGATCCTCTCTGCTATATTGTCATATCCCTTTCCTCTCTGGGGTGTGATCCGTACTTCGATCAGTGCAGTCACCTTCTCAATAGAGGTTTTCTCCCAGTCGATCATGGTATGATAGCCACAGATGATCCCTTCTTCTTCCATTGCCTTCAGCTCATTGGCTACATCAATTTCTTCCGCCCCCAGAATCACTGCCAGCTCCTTAATATCAATACGGCTGTTTTTTTCAATAATTGCTAAAATCTGCTCTCTCACTTTCAGAGTCCTCCTTGTTAAGCTATTACTTTTCCGATTTCATCCGGCCTTGCCGGTTCCAGAAAACGGATTTCTTCTCCGTTATGCAGTACTTTATCATTGTTATCCGTAGTTCTACCGATGACAGCTGCGGGAATCCCTGCCTCCTGCAACGCCTTCACCATACCATCTCCATCCTCTGCTACGATCAGAAGGCTTCCCCCAGATAACAGACCATAGGGATTCAGATCAAAAAACTCACAGATTTCTATGGTTTCCTGCTTAACCGGTATCTTTTTTAAGTCTATGGAAAGTCCAACGCCAAGCCTTCCAGCCAGTTCATACAGGCCGCCAAATACACCACCATTTCTCATATCGTGCATTGCTGTGGCGCCGGACTTAAGGGCGGTAGCAGCCTCCGGTAAGACCGGCAGATATTTTTCAAAGCCCTTCGCCGCTGTTGTAATAGAAAACGGGTATCTTTCCAGAAGCTCTGCTTCCCTCTCCTGTGCCAGTACCGCGGTTCCTTCCAGTCCCATCCACTTGGTCATCACGACCGCCTGTCCTGCTGCAGGTAATCCCCTTGATACTCTTTCTGCAGCCTCCAGCCGGTATCCAAAAGCCGTTACTGAGATCACTGGATACTTTACTGCACCTGTCACCTCGGTATGTCCACCGGCAATCTGCACCTTACATATACCGGCAGCTTCTTCTGTCAGCTGCATGATCCTCTTTAATTCTGATTCCTCTGTCCCCTCCGGCAGTGTCAGTGCCATCTGCATGGCAAAGGGGATTCCTCCTCCGGCTGCGACCGCATTTACCGCCGCATAAACAGCGTAACAGCCTGCTCGTATCACGGGAAGACTTACTGTCTGTGTGGCTGCACAGAATACTTTGTCCTGACAGTCAGGCACCTGTCCGCCAGTACCCCTTCCCTGCCTGTCAGGATATGTGAAAAAGGCACAGTCCACCCCTGGTGCTGCACCTTTTACTACTTCTTCTCTTTTTGTTTTACAATATTTCAAAACAGAACGCTTTAATATGCTTTCTGAAATCTTCCCTGTCTTCATAGCTGCCTCACTTTATCCCGAGGCTGCCGGACTTACTCCGCCGGAACCTCTGCCACTGGTGCTTCTGCTGCAGGAGCCGCTGCTCCCTCTCCTGCCGCTTCTGCAGGAGCCGCCGCTGCCTTAAGCGCCGCCGCTACACCCTTCACATGATCGATACTGCCTGTGGCAATCGCCGCCATGATTTCATTATACGCATTCGGATCCGCTGTTGCAACACCAACCGTTGCTGACCGTGGTGCCATCTTATAAGTACTGGAATTTACCATTTCCCTGCTGGTCTCTGTTCCGTTTTCGTAAACAACCTTCCAGAGGTTGGCTTTATACCCAATATGTGCTGACTGTACAGAAACCGTGCCAACCGGTGAGCCTCCATCCGGATAGATCACCTCTGTGTCCGGATAAGTCTTGCTGACTACTTCACTTTCGTAAACCACCTTATGACCACTGTCCCTTGTTTCATGTCCGTAAATCGTGAACCCGATCATCTTGTCTTCTGTGGTATAGCCTTCAATATAAATGGGCGCATCAGTATTGTTCACAAAACGGAAGTCCTTTCCTGCTGACTCAGAGATTGCTGCATCCGCAGAAGGATCCACGTAAGTTACGATCATGGAATGATTATGGCGCTCTGTTACCTCCAGCTCAGAAAGAAGCACTGCATTATAAAGGGTCGTAGATACCTGACAGATACCACCGCCAAGACTGTCTACCACCTGTCCATTCAGGTAAGAGCCTGCCATATAATAACCGTTTGCCGTAGAAAAGGGCGCTACTGCTTCATAAGTAGAAAATTCTTCTCCCGGATACAACGTAGTTCCATTGATCAGGCTGGCACCATTACGTACATTCGCACTTCTGGATGCTCCGGAGGTTTTAAAGCTGGTCTGGAAGCTGCCAAGAACATCCTTTACTTTTGAAAGCTCCTCTGCAGATCCCTTAGGCTCCTCCACTTCCACTACAAGATCAATACTGGTTTCCTCTCCATTCCAGGTTCCATCTGTGAAAAAACTGCATAGCTCCTGAAAGGAAGCATCTTCATCCACAACCATGCCAGTCTGCCCCTGATGGATCACAAACTCTCCATTTTCTATGGACAGGGTTGCATTCTCTGCTTCTATATTATAGACAGCACACTGATCCTTCAGTACATGACGGATCAGATCCTGGTCTACTCCAAAAGAAAGCGGCAGAATCCTTCTCTCCGACTGCAGATCCTTTTTGACCTTATATCTTTCAATAATATTTCCTTTTCTTCCAATGGATGCCGCCTCTTCAATGACCTCCGGATTGCTCCAGTAAAACCCAATATCCCCCGGTGTAATAGTTACTGAATTATCATTCACCATATTCAGGGTAATATTTTTCTGCAAAAGACCCTCAACATAATCCTCTGCCACAGCCTCGGCCTCTTCCTCCGTTTTTCCGGAAAGATCCATATTCTGAAGATATATGCCGGGCAGGATAGTAGTTCCTTCCCTGGCTTCTGCATTTATTCCAAATATGCCCGTAAGAATCAGCATCCCACACAGGCTGAGTATATTCCTCACAAATTTTTTCATAACGGCTCCTCGTGTTGCGTTACTGAATTAAATATGCTAAAGTGGGAACTACCATAGCGACTATCAGCAAGATAATAATAATGGATGAAATAATACGCTTATTTTTACTGTTATTAAAATTAAACATGATATGCCTCTTCCAAAAAAATCATAGTCTCTGTTGAAAGGATATTATATATGAAGTTCCCCTTTTTTGCAAGTTTTATCGTTTTCTGTCTATGGCTCACCTATGAGATACACAAAAGCAGACGAAAGGAAGAGCAGTCTGCAGATGCCTTCTGGGAGAGAGAGTCAGAAGCCAACCGGACAAGACGCAAGCCCCTTGATGATCTTTCCTACATTACCATTCCCTTTGACACCCTTCCCATGGATACCATGAAGGATGACCCTGAAATAGCAGATTGCCATGACACCCTGCATAGCTTATCGGAAGGACCTATTGTAAACCTTACAGGTATCAGCAACACCGACCTGAAGCTTATGTATGGTGCCCCCAATATCGGTCTTCTCACACAGTATGACCAGCGCTATACCGTCCTTGCCAGAACCCTGCAAAAGCTTGCAGCACTTTTATACCAGGGAGGCTGTATCAAAGATGCCGAAGCGATCCTTACCTTTGCCGTTTCCACCAGAACCGATGTCAGTGCTTCCTACCGTCTTCTTGCCAGCATTTATAAGGAGCTTGGCACCCCTGAAAAGATCAACGACCTGATCCCGGTTGCTGAAGGTCTGAATTCGCCCATGGCTCCCCATATCGTTTCTTACCTTAAGGATGCGGCAGACGGCCATATGCCAGAATGATCTTGTCCGTGATCCGGCTTGCTTCGTTTCTGGTCAGCCTTTCCACATCATAGTCTGGTATTATTTTATGCCACTCAAGCAGACAATATAACCTTTCTTTCTGTTTTTTGGAGGCCGGTGATTCTTTTTTCACATGAAAGACCAGCTCTGACGGCCGATATGCCTCTTCATCCGGGAAATCCTGTACCAGTCTTTCATAAAGCATGGCTGCTGAAAGGGCATCACTGCCCGCCCTGTGGGAGGTTGTCTCAATTCCATAGTAACAGCACAGATCTGACAGCCTTCTGCTTGGAAGCTGCGGCAGGAACTTTCTTGCCAGCTTCAGCGTATCAATCCCTTTCTTATCGAAGGAAATTCCCTGATTCACCGCCGCCTTTTTCAGAAAAGAATAATCAAACAGGATCTGATGTCCCACAAGTACATCGTCCATCAAAAAATCCATTAGCGCTGGAAGCACCTCTTCTATCACAGGTGCGCTCATGAGTTCCTCATTCCGGATTCCTGTCAGTCCCTCTGTAAAATTACTGATCTGACAGCCCGGGTTCACAAGACTTTCCCATCTGGCCGCTTCCTTTCCATTCCGGATCCTTACCGCACCGATCTCTATGATCTTGTCTGTCTTTGGATTTAAACCTGTCGTTTCCAGGTCCAGCGCTGTAAAATCCTGCAGCATCCTACTTTTCCTTCCTCTTTTCTGCCTTTTTCTGCTCCTTCTCATAAGAGGGACACAGATCCTTCAGGAAACACTCCTCACATTTGGGCGTAGGTGCCTTACAGATTGTCCTTCCAAGACGGATGATATGGATATTCCATAGAATCCAGTGATCCTCCGGCAGCTTTTTCATCAGATCCAGCTCCACCTTCACGGGATCTGTTTCCTTCGTAATACCAAGCTTTCCAGAGATTCGCTTCACGTGAGTATCCACAACAATACTGGGAATATGGTATATATTTCCCCGGATCACATTGGCCGTCTTTCGTCCTACTCCTGCGAGCGCTGTCAGAGCTTCGATATCCTGAGGCACCTCACCGCCATATTTCTCCGACAGCGTCTGACAGCAGGCAATGATATTCTTCGCCTTATTATGGTAAAAGCCCGTGGAATGAATATCCCTTTCCAGCTCTTTCAGATCTGCATTCGCAAAGGCATCCACGGACGGGTACTTTTTAAACAGATCCTCTGTCACGATATTTACTCTCGCATCTGTACACTGAGCACTCAGCATGGTTGCGATCAGAAGCTGCCATGCATTTTCATGGTTCAGATAACATTTATAATCCGTTCCATATTCCTCATCCAGTCTGTCCAGAATCTTCTGTACCTTTTCACTTGTCCGTGCCATTTTGTATTTCCTCTTTCTTACATTTAGTGCGAAAAAGCGTATTGGTACTCCAATACGCTTTTTATTTTCACAAATTTATCTATTTCCAGAACTTTTTCTTCTTGGTATCCTTAGAATCTGCTGTCTTGTCTGTCTGTGCCTTCTGCGCAGCATTCAGGCTGTCGCCTGTCAGTGCATCAAACTGCCTCAGGAGCTCCTTCGCCTCATGGGACAGCTTCTCCGGTGTCTGGACCACCAGTGTTACATAATGATCTCCCCTGACCTCTTTGTTCCGGAGAGTCGGAACCCCCTTTCCCTTCAGACGCACTCTGGTATCTGTCTGGGTTCCGGGCTTCACTTCGTAAATCACTTTACCATCCACAGTATCTACGACTACCTCACCGCCAAGTGCTGCGACCGCATAAGATACAGGAACATTGGAATAAATATCATAATCCTGTCTCTGGAAAATGGGATGACGTCCTACAATCACTTCTACCAGCAGATCACCTCTTGGTCCGCCGTTAGTACCCGGTTCACCCTTCTCCCTGATCCGGACGCTCTGTCCGTTATCAATACCTGCAGGAATGGAAACCTGGATCTTCTTTCTGCTGGCAATATATCCACTCCCATGACAATCCGGACATTTCTCCTTGATCACCTTACCGGTTCCATTACAATCCGGGCAGGTCTGGACATTTCTGACTGTTCCAAAGAAGGACTGCTGGGTAAAGACCACCTGTCCCTTGCCACCACACTTCTGACAGGTTTCCGGTGTGGTTCCTGCCTTGGCTCCGCTGCCATGGCATGTCTTGCACTCATCCTTCAGTGTCAATTCTATTTCCTTATCCACGCCAAAAACAGCTTCTTCAAAGGTGATCCGCACACTGGTACGGATATTGGCACCCTTCATGGGACCATTATTTCCTCTGGCACTTCTGCGTCCTCCAAAGAAATCCCCAAAGATGTCACCGAAAATATCACCAAAATCTGCAGAATTAAAATCAAAGCCGCCAAAGCCACCGCCACCGGCTCCTCCATCAAAGGCTGCATGACCAAACTGATCGTATTGTCTTCTCTTTTCAGGATCACTCAGCACTGCATAGGCTTCGGACGCCTCTTTAAATTTCTTCTCCGCTTCTGCATCACCCGGGTTCATATCTGGATGATATTTCTTAGCAAGTACTCTGTATGCTTTTTTTAATGCTGCATCATCAGCATTCTTATCTACACCAAGGACTTCGTAATAATCCCTTTTCTGTTCTGCCATCTAATCAATCCTCAAACACTTCTATAGCGAGGTATATATTACTATATACCCCGCCATTCATTTCTGATCATTTCAGATAGAATCTAATCTATCTTACACCTCTCTGTAGTCACCGTCAACTACATCATCTGCAGGTCCTGCACCTGCCCCGGCATCAGCTGCACCCTGGCCGCCCATGCCACTCATATCAGGTCCTGCCTGACCGCCCTGTGCCTGCTGCATGTTCTCATACATCTTTGTGAACAGCTGCTGTGCACTGGTTGTCAGCTTTTCCTTGGCTGCCTTCAGCTCATCAATGTCATTGTCACTCATTTCCTGATCCTTGGTTCTCTCGAGGATATCCTTGACCGCTTTAAGATCTGCCTCAACAGAAGCCTTCTCAGAAGCATCGATCTTGTCTCCCACCTCGCTGAGAGCCTTTTCTGTCTGGAATACGAAGGAATCTGCCTCGTTACGTGTATCAATGGCTTCCTTTCTCTTCTTATCCTGTGCTTCAAACTCAGCGGCTTCCTTAACAGCCTTATCAATTTCAGCATCTGACATGTTGGAGCCTGCTGTAATGGTAATGTGCTGTTCCTTACCTGTACCAAGATCCTTTGCAGATACATTTACAATACCGTTTGCATCGATATCAAAGGTAACCTCGATCTGCGGAACACCTCTCATTGCCGGAGGGATACCATCCAGTCTGAACTGTCCAAGAGACTTGTTATCTCTTGCAAACTGTCTTTCACCCTGTACAACGTTGATATCAACGGCTGTCTGGTTATCTGCTGCAGTAGAGAAGATCTGGCTCTTCTTGGTAGGAATTGTTGTATTTCTCTCAATCAGCCTTGTTGCAATACCACCCATAGTCTCAATGGAAAGAGAAAGGGGTGTTACATCCAGAAGCAGGATCTCACCTGCACCGGCATCGCCTGCCAGCTTACCGCCCTGGATAGAAGCACCAAGTGCTACACACTCATCAGGGTTCAGGCTCTTGCTGGGTTCTTTGCCTGTTAACTGTCTTACCTTATCCTGTACAGCAGGAATACGTGTGGAACCACCTACCAGTAATACCTGACCTAAATCTGCATTGGTAATTCCAGCATCCTTCATAGCGTTCTGAACAGGGATTGCTGTTCTCTCTACAAGCTCATGTGTCAGTTCATCAAACTTAGCTCTTGTAAGGTTCATATCAAAGTGCTTCGGTCCTTCAGCAGTTGCTGTGATGAAAGGCAGGTTGATATTGGTTGTTGTTGCGGAAGACAGCTCCTTCTTTGCCTTCTCTGCAGCTTCCTTTAATCTCTGAAGTGCCATCTTGTCATTTGACAGATCCACACCCTCTGCTTTCTTGAACTCGTCGATCATCCACTGTGTCAGTCTGTTATCAAAGTCATCACCGCCAAGGTGTGTATCACCGTTTGTAGCAAGAACTTCGATGACACCGTCACCGATCTCAATGATGGAAACATCGAAGGTACCACCACCAAGGTCATAAACCATGATCTTCTGCTCTTTTTCATTATCAAGTCCATAAGCCAGTGCTGCTGCTGTAGGCTCGTTGATGATACGCTTTACATCAAGACCAGCGATCTTACCTGCATCCTTGGTTGCCTGACGCTGTGCATCATTGAAGTACGCGGGAACAGTGATAACTGCCTCTGTTACCTTCTCACCAAGGTAGCTCTCAGCATCTGCTTTCAGCTTCTGAAGGATCATAGCTGAAATCTGCTGAGGAGAATACTTCTTACCATTAATTGTACGTCCTCTGTCAGTACCCATATCTCTCTTAATAGAAGAAATGGTGTTCTCTGCATTAGTAACTGCCTGACGCTTTGCAGGCTCACCGATCAGTCTCTCTCCTGTCTTTGTGAATGCTACGACAGAGGGAGTTGTTCTTGCGCCTTCTGCGTTGGCGATAACGGTGGGCTTACCACCTTCCATAACTGCTACGCAGCTGTTTGTTGTACCTAAGTCAATACCAATGATCTTACTCATAATTCTCTCCTCCTGAAAGTTTAATCTCTTTTATTGTTCTGTTACATTGAAAAATAACTGTGATTCCTTTATTATGCAACTACTGCTACCATACTGTGCCTTACTACAGCATCTCTGTAAGTATAGCCCTTTAAAAGCTCCTGAGCGATCACGCCGGACTCATACTCATCGCTTTCTACCTGCATCACTGCATTGTGCAGTGCCGGGTCAAATTCCTCTCCCACTGCCGGTATGACCTTTACCTCCATCTTGTCAAGCTCTGTCATGAGCTGTCTGTAGATCATCTCCATACCTTCTGCAAAAGGAGTACCCTTCTCCTCTTCCGGGATCGTGGCCAGACCTCTTTCGAAGTTATCTACCACGGGAAGGATCTTCTCGATCACACTTTTCGCACCGGTTTCAAACATGGCTGTCTTTTCCTTGTCGGTACGCTTACGGAAGTTATCAAATTCAGCCATCTGGCGTCTGACCTTATCCTCCAGCTCTTCGATCTTCTCCTTCATGGCATCCTGCTTCTTGTCTGCCTTCTGTTTCTTCTTGAAAGCCTTCTTATCTTCTTTGGCTTCCTCTTCCTGCACTTTTTCTGTCTCTTCAGAAGCTTCTTCCACTTCTGCTTCTGTTTCCTCTGCAGGTGTCTCCGGTTCCTCTTCCGGTGTTTCTATTTCAATTTCTTTCTTAATATCCTTTTCATCTGCCATCTGCTTCATTCCTCTCCTTGCTACGTCTTTTTATTGTAAAGCTCATCAAGCTGATGCGTAATGGTCTTCAGAGTTCCAATTACCTTATCGTAGTCCATACGCTTTGGTCCGATAATTCCTATCGTACCTCTCATGCCTTCTCCCAGTTCATAGGTAGCAGTTACCACACTGCAGTCCTGCATGGACTGGATCTGAGTCTCGTTTCCAATATAAACCTGAATGCCTGTTTCATTATTATCAGAAAGGCTGTCCTGTACAAGCTCTGTCAGCTTCTCCTTCTCTTCGAAGGTGTTGATCAGCTCACTCGCCTTCTGCTGGTCTGCAAGCTCAGGATACCTGAAAATATTATTGGCTCCGCTTGTATAGATCTCAAGATCCTCTTCCTCTTTGATCCCTTCTGCAAGCGCATCTACCACGTCTCCGACGATGGTACTGTGTATGCCTGCCTGCTGTTTCATCCTTGTGATCATCGGAAGATTGATCTCCTCCGGCGCCAGACCGCTTAAATGTGTATTCAGCAGGATGTTCAGCTTCAGAAGTGTTTCATCATCCAGCTCCTCTGCTACGGGAAGGATATTGTTCTTGATCATGTTACCTTCCATAACGATCACAGCAAGCAGCTGATTCTTATCTACTCTGGAAAGCTGCAGGAATTTGATCTTGTTCTTATGAACTGCCGGTGCCGAGATCATGGAGGCATAGTTGGTATTCACCGCCAGAAGCTTTGCTACCTGCTTCAGCAGATTATCCATCTTGTCTTCCTTCTCCAGAATGAGCTCCTTCAGTTCTTCCAGTTCCTTATCCTTCTTCTCCATCATGGTATCCACATATAAGCGGTATCCCTTATCAGAAGGAATTCTTCCTGCGGAGGTATGGGGCTGTAAAATATAACCCATCTCTTCCAGATCAGCCATCTCGTTCCGTATCGTTGCCGAACTAAGATTCAGATCTGTATATTTGGAAATGGTCCTGCTTCCCACCGGTTCCCCGGTTTCCAGGTAATTACGGATAATGGCCTGCATGATCTTAATCTTTCTGTCATCCAGCTGCATATCCGTCATCCCCTTTCCAACTCTTTCTTTTATGGTTGTTAGCACTCAACTCATTAGAGTGCTAATATCTACATAACATAAACTATCACTTACTATGGGTATTGTCAACAGATATAACGAAAATATTTATTAAAAAATTCTAAAGATTATAAAGAAAAACCCTGCAGGAAAATCCTGCAGGATTTCTAATTTTTCTCTTATATTCCGGTCTTTAAGATCAGTCGCCGGATCTTCTTTCGCTGTACGATATCTTACTTTAGATAAAGAAGCTTCCTGTAATACTGCCGTTTACAACGAAGTATGTAGTATTCTCTTCAGGCTTTACATAAAGCTCTACATTCCTGATATCTTCTTCTCTTCCGTTCATGTCATATTTCCATACATCCCTGAAGATCTTCATCAGATCATCCGGTGTATAGGACTTGCCGCTGAACTGGAAGTTTACGGTTTCTTCTACTTCAGCTGTCTTCTTAACAGGTGCTTTCTTCTCTGCCTTGGCTGCTGGTGCTGCCTTCTTTACTTCAGCTTTCTTTGCAGGTGCCTTCTTCGCAGGTGCTTTCTTCTCTGCCTTGGCTGCCGGCGCTGCCTTCTTTACTTCAGCCTTCTTTGCTTCAACCTCTTTAACAGGTGCTGCTGCCTTGACCTCAGGCTTCTTCTCTTCTGCTGCCTTGGCTGCTGGTGCTGCCTTGGCGACTACCTTTGCTGTTGTCTTCTTAACTTCTTCCATAACAATGACTCCTTTCACACAAGAGCAGATCTCTCATGTCAATCAGCCGGTGAAAGCAGATACGCTGGCACACGTAAGGGTTCTCACCCGCATGAATTAGTATCTATATCATGATGAAAGTGTACTCCATAATTGAAATCCTGTCAACTTTCAGGCAGATAAGCCAAAATACAGAAGTACCAGGATGCCTAAAACAATACGATACCAGCCAAAAACCTTAAAGTCATGCTTCTTGATATAGCCCATCAGAAACCGCAGTACAAACACAGAGACAATAAACGATACCACCGTGCCGGTGAGCAGGCATGCCATTTCCATACCACTGAAGTCAAAGCCAAATTTTACTACCTTCAGAAGGCTTGCACCAAACATGACTGGGATCGCCAGGAAAAAGGTAAACTCTGCCGCTACCGTTCTGGAAATACCGATCATGATCGCACCAAGGATAGTAGCTCCGGATCTGGATGTACCTGGAAGCGCTGCTGCCACAAGCTGACACAGACCAATGATCAGTGCATCCCTGTAGGTTAGCTGGGTTAGCTTTGTTGTCACCGGTGTCCGGTTCTTATTCCAGTTCTCGATCACGATAAACAGAATACCTACAAGGACCAGCATCACAGCGACCACGATCACCTGTACAGTCACACCGCTTTCTCCGATTTCCTTTTCAAAAGCAGCACTGACCATATCATCAAAAAGAAGTCCGTAGATCACTGCCGGGATACAGGCCACTACGATCTTGACCCACATCCAGAAGGCATCCATGCTCAGCGCCACATTTCCCACTGCCGGATCTTTGGCGCTCTTCACGATGCCACCTTTTCTGGAGCGGAGATTCTTTTTGCTGTAGAAAGGCCAGATCTTATTCCAGAACAGAACCACAACTGCCAGAATGGCTCCAAGCTGGATGACCACATCAAACATCTGGAAAAATCCATCACTGGTCTCCTGAAACGGGATCAGCCTTTCTACCAGGATCAGGTGTCCGGTACTGCTGATCGGCAGCCATTCCGTGATGCCTTCCACGATTCCGTAGACGATTGCCTTTATGATCTCTAACATTTTGTTTCTCCCTTCAGGTATTCCATCAGTCTGTCATAATTTTTTTCTGCATCTGCATAGCCGGTCTCATACAGCTTCTGCAGTTTTCCTCTGTCCTTCTCAATCCTTCCCACACCACTTGGAAGCTGTGGTCTTAAAACAAAGGCCCTGCCTTCCTTTTCCTGTTCCTCCAGATAATCCAGTGTGGCGTTGTAGGTAAGATATCTGTTTTTCATCAGTTCATAAAGCTTTGGATATTTCCGGTACTTCATTTTAACCAGTCCTGCCACCTTGGTCGGCTTTCTGCGGTACCCTGCTTCCTTTGTCAGGATCACCACATTTTTCTGATTGCCATCCTCTATGGATCTCCGGATCGGGATAGCATCAGAAATTCCGCCATCCAGATATTTTCTGCCGTTCCAGCTGATGATATTGGCTACAAGAGGCAGTGAGGCCGATGCCCTGACCACTTCAATATCCTTCTTCATATCTTTAATAGGAATATATTCGGCAAGTCCTGTTTCTATGTTTGTAACTACACTGTAAAAGGTGCCCGGATACCGGTTGAAAGTATCATAATCGTACAGATTCAGTTCATCCGGAATCCTGTGATAGCACATCTCTGCCCCAAACAGATCCCCCGTTTTCAGCAGACTGTATACACTGCAGTAATTCTTATCATCCAGATAATCCACATTCACATGATAAGCCCTGCCCCGCTGCTTTGACAGAAAGCTGCACAGGGAACAGGCTCCTGCAGACACGCCGTAGCAGGAAGAAAATTCCAGCCCTTTATCCAGGAAAAAGTCCAGTACGCCGGATGAATACACACCCTTCATACCACCGCCTTCCAAAACAAGTCCTGCCTGGTACATACGCTCACTCCTTTTCTGCTGCCCGTGGCAGTCTTTAAAGCTATCCGCGCCTAATAATTCTCTTTCACGAATCTGCGGAGGGCTTCCAGGGATCTTTCCACCTTCTCCGTATCAATACAGTACGCCATACGGAAATATCCTTTAACCCCAAAACTGTCAGAGGGAACCAGAATCAGGTCATACTGCAGCGCTTTCCTACAGAATGCTACTGCATCCTCTTCCAGTGCCTTTGGGAAAATGTAGAAGGTGCCTCCCGGTCTGACACAGGAAAAGCCAAGATCTGTCAGTGCCTGATAAAGCAGCTTCATATTGGTCTCATATACCTTCATATCCGCTGTTTCATCTACTACCTTTGCTACCGCAAGCTGGATACTGGAGGACGGGCAGTTATGTCCGATCCCTCTTGAGATCTGTCCCATCATGGGTACCAGAAGCTCTGCATCCCTGCATGCTGGATTCACTGCCACATAACCGATACGTTCACCGGGAAGGGACAGGGACTTGGAATAGGAATAGCAGGACAGAGTATTTGCATAAAACCTTGAAACATAAGGAAGCTCTGCCCCGTCAAAAACGATCTCCCTGTAAGGTTCATCGGAAATGATAAAGATCTCGTGTCCATATTCCTGCTGCTTTTCTGTCAGAAGTTTTGCCAGCTTTTCCAGTGTTTCTGCGCTGTAAACAGCTCCGGACGGATTGTTCGGGGTATTGATGAGCACTGCTGCCGTATTTTCGTTCAGCATTTCAGTAAGCTTCTCAAAATTGATCTGGAAGCTCTCCGTATCAGCAGGAACCACCTTTAAAACAGCTCCTGTCAGATTGACATAGGGACCATATTCCGGGAAATAGGGTGCGAAGGTCAGTACCTCATCCCCCGGCTTTGTCACACAGCGCAGGGCATGTGCCAGAGCGCCTGCGGCACCGGATGTCGGGAAAATATATTCCGGTGTATAGTTCATGCCAAATCTCCGGTTCAGGGACGCAGCCACGCTTTCCTTGAATACGGGAAGTCCAAGACTTGGACTGTAGCCGTGCAGCTCCATGGAAGTCTTTGTCTTAAGGAGCTCTTCCATCTCCTTTGTATAATCGTCCGGCACCGGTACAGACGGATTTCCCAGACTGTAATCGAATACATTTTCATATCCGATCTCTTTTCCTCTCGCTGCGGCGAATTCGGAAAACTCCCTGATTACGGATTTTCCTCCAAGCATGTTTTTGTACTGTTCATTGATCATAGTTAGTCTTTCCTGCTTTCTTTATTTTACAGAAGATGCGATCAGTGTCATATCTCCCTGCAGATCCACCTTGCCAAAGCCTGAAGGAAGGATAAAGTGATCTCCCTTTCTGATCATCTGTCCATTTACAAGACCTTCTCCCTCGATCACGCTCATGATCAGGAAAGGATGCTCCTGCTCAAAGGAAACCGGCTCTGTTACGGTTAATTTGTATACCTTGTAATAATCACAGGCGATCAGCTCATTCATAGTGTTTGCTGGCAGATCTGCTGCGTGGCTTACACTGTCCTCTGCGGAAGGTGCCGGTACAGTGATCACATCGATACTCTGCTGTACATGAAGCTCACGGGGCTTTCCATCGGAAAGTCTGTCATAGTCATACACACGATAGGTAATATCGCTGTTCTGCTGGGTCTCCAGGATCATCAGGCCTCCCTTGATCGCGTGGACAGTTCCGGGATTGATCTGGATAAAGTCCCCCTTCTTCACCGGTACTTCACGGATCAGCTCTGACCATCTCTTCTGATCGATCATTTCCTTCAGCTCTTCTCTGCTGCCTGCATTATGGCCAACCACCAGTGTCGCATCCTCAGGGCAGTCCAGAATATACCAGCACTCTGTCTTTCCAAGAGATCCGTTCTCATGTACCTTGGCATAGGCATCATCAGGATGTACCTGGATACTTAAATCTGCCTTGGCATCAATGATCTTGATCAGCAGAGGGAACCGGTCAAGAGGAAGGTTTCCAAACAGCTCCGGCTCCTCTTTGAACAGCTCGGAAAGCTTTCTGCCTGCATATTCCCCTTCTCTTACGGTGCAGTCTCCGTTTGGATGTGCGCTGACTGCCCAGCACTCACCTGTCCTGTCACTGGGGATCTCATAGCCAAACTTCTCGGCAAGCTGATTGCCGCCCCAGATCATTTCCTTAAACACAGGATTCAAAAACAAAATCGGCCTTGTCTTCTTGTTCACAGTTAACTCCCTTCCATTGGATTCTATGATTTTCTGATACCAGAATGCAGAATCCTTCACAATTCTTTTCTGTGTCTTAAAATCTACATATACAATACCAAAACGCTCGGTATATCCCTTGTCCCATTCAAAATTATCAAGAAAGGTCCACAGGAAATAGCCCCGCACATCAGCACCGTCATCATTTGCTCTCTGCAGTGCAGAAATATACAGATCCAGGAAATTCTGTCTGTTGGGATCATGTACATGGCCATCCAGTGACACATCATCATGACAGGACATGCCGTTCTCTGTAATGTAAAGAGGTAAATGATACCGCTCATACAGGAACTTCACGCCATAGTAGAAGCACTCCGGCGTAACCGGCCAGCCTGCTGCTGTCTTGGCAGCGCCTGCTTCCCTGTCCACATACTCCGGCTCTCCGTCCTCGCCCTGTCTCATCATATATCCGTTATAAATGTTTTGTCCCATAAAATCAAGGGGCTGGGAAATAAGTTCCATATCCTCATCTGTAATTTCCGGCAGATACTCAGCAAATTTCTTAAGTCCCTCTTCCGGATATTTTCCGAGAAATACCGGATCATTGAACCATGCCACATTCCAGGTCCAGTTGTCCATGGGCTGGTGGAAGCCAAACAGCGTCTTTCTTGCTGCCTCGATATCCTCTGGTGAGTCAGTAGCAGGATATGCCATGCCACAGGTCGGCGCATAGCCTACCTTGATCGGTCTGCTGGCATATTTCCGGAGATTGATAACTGCCTGGCCATGGGCACGAAGTGCATTGTGGGCGATCTGGAATACATCTTTATAAGGAAGCTTTAGCCCCGGCGCATGCACTCCCGACAGGTGTCCAAGTCCCACAAAGCATTCCGGCTCATTTAAGGTAATGAAATATTCGCAGATATCAGAGAAATTCTCTGCCACTACCTTCGCATATTCTCCGAACCATTGTATCACATCCTCATTCAGCCAGCCGCCCTTGTCCTGCAGCGCCTGCGGAAATTCCCAGTGATACATGGTGATATACGGCTCGATCCCGTTCTCCTTCATGGAAAGGATCATGTCCCGGTACATAGCAATAGCCTTTTCATTCACCTTTCCCGTACCTTCCGGCAGGATCCTCGCCCAGCTCATGGAAAAGCGGTACGCTTTGATCCCAAGCAGCTTCATCAGCTTATAATCCTCTTTATATCTGTGCATGTGGTCACAGGCGGTATACGCATCCTTGCCATCCAGGATCCTTCCCTCTTCGGCAAAGGTATCCCAGATGTTCTTACCGCATCCATCCTCCGGATCTCTTCCCTCTACCTGATAGGCGCTGCTGGCAACGCCCCACACAAAATCATCACGAAACATAGTTTTATCTCCTTTTATTCCGAATTTCCCTGTCAGCAGGATCCAATGACGGATACCAGGTAAAACGGAACTGCATCCTGCTCTGTTGCTTCCACAATCTCGATCTCTACCTTATGTATACCGGGTTCCATATGTCTTGTCACCGTATCAATATACAGACAGTCTCCCCATGTCTCCTTAAAGTTTCCATCTAATACCATAGCCGTATCTTCTCTGCCATCTACTGTAACCTTTGCAATGGGAGTGGGCTGCTTGACACTCTTACGGTACTGTACCGCAATGCCGGTTCCTTCGATCTCAAAGGTAATCTTGTCGCCCACATGGCTTCCTGTCCATCCTCTTCTGAAGATCTCAAGAATATTGTCCTGAGGCTCTAGATCAGCCACAAATCCTGCAAGAACAGGCTCTGAATTATGATTCTGATATCTCACAGAATGCTCATAGGCATTTTCTGTGATCGGTGCAGGAAGTGTCCCTTCTGCAAAGGCAGCTTCTTCCTCGTTGTTTCTGTCCTCATATATCTTCTCAAGGAAGGTAGTGATCACTTTGGCTACCAGTGCATGGCCTGCGTCATTGGGATGAAGGTCATCCGGTGTGATCTCTCTGTTTTTGATCCTTCCGGACTCAATCTCCGGCCAGATTGTTTCCTTCATGCTGACCATGGGAAGTGCATAAGCCTTTGCTACCTTCAGATGCATTTCCTCTGCATTCAGTCCGTCGTCATACCTGACATTGTTCATCAGCATAACAGCCGGTCTGCAGGCATCTGACAGTGTGGTTCTTACAAGACCCTCATACGTTTCCTCAAAGAATTCCGTATTTTCATCATTCACCGCAAACTCGATCAGCACGAAATCCGGCTGATAGGAAAGCAGATGCTCCTTTACTCTGGAAACGCCAAACTGGGATGTGGTTCCGCCAATTCCCGCATTGACAAAGGTGATCTCTGACTCCGGGAATTTCTTTTTCCACCACTCATATACCAGATAGGCATAACAGGTCTGCGGTGTGGAAGAAAGACTTCCCTGAGTAATGGAACCGCCAAGAAAACCTGTGGTAATGTCCTCTCCTCTCTCTGCCTTTTTCATACATTCCTTGATTTTTTTCCAGTTTCCTCTGTTGATCATTCCCTGATCAAACTTAACCCGATATTCCATAATCGTTTTGCTCCTTTTCGCTTTTTATAATCATGAAATATTAAGAAAGGGCCTGCTGACGAATCTAACAAGCCCTTTTTAAAACTATTTCACTGTTCCTTTTCTTATCTGATACCGATCTCTGTATCAGCCTCTGTTACTACACTGTGCTCTTTGATATATGCTACGATCTCATCAAATTTGGTAAATGCAAGGCCTACATAGCTGTCTGCACATCCGTAGTAAATAGCGATCTTTCCGCTTTCAGGATCATGAATGGTAGCGCAGGGGAAGCATACGTTGGGAACGAATCCTCTCTCCTCATACCACTCTTCGGGTGTCAGCAGGAAGGTCTCACATCTGTACTTCACGATAGAAGGATTCTCAAGATCCAGGATCGCACCTCCGATGGAATATACAAAGCCGTTGCAGGTTCCGCTTACGCCGTGATAGAACAGCAGCCATCCTTCACTTGTCTCGATAGGAGCTGCACCTCCGCCGATCTTAACGGACTCCCACCATTCGCTGCCTTTGCCCATAACGTGTCTGTGTTTTCCCCAGTAAACAAGGTCAGGGCTCTCGCTGACAAAGATATCACCGAAGGGTGTATGACCGCTGTCAGAAGGGCGGCTCAACAGCATGTAGTTTCCATGAATCTTTCTGGGGAACAGAACTGCGTTTCTGTTGTAAGGAATAAAAGGGTTCTCAAGCCTTGTAAAGGTCTTGAAATCAGTTGTCTTTGCCATACCGATGGATGCACCATAAAAGTCCTGGCACCAGATGATATAATAGGTATCTTCTACCTTTACCAGTCTGGGGTCATAAGCATACTTCGGCATGAAAGGCTTTCCTTCTTCATCCACGAAAGGAATCTTCTCCTTATCAAAATCCCAGTGGATCGCATCCTTGCTTCTTCCCATATAGATATAAGGGATGCCGTTTGTCTGCTCGCCACGGAATACGCCGATAAACTCATCACCATAAGGCATTACGGCACTGTTGAAAATTCTGGCAACGCCTTCTACAGGATTACGTCCGATGATCGGGTTCTCTGTATATCTCCAGATAGGCGCTCCGGTCAGTCCTTCCGGCTTCTCCTGCCAGGGAACATTCTTTACCGGAGGGGCAATCATTTTAATTTCGCTCATATTATCTCCTTTACGCCTCAAAGGCTTTTTGTCTTATTTGGAAAGAAATTCCAGGTTCTTTTTGATCAGTTCACATCTCTGTGCTACGCACTCTACGCTTCTGCCGGGATCCTTCGGTGTATTGAATACATAATCGATCAGCTTGTCAACAGTTGTAGTTGCAACATGCATTCTTGTATCACTGGATGCGTAGTAAATAAATACCTCGCCCTTTTCATTTGCGATCGCACCGTTGGTAAATACAACGTTGGATACGTCACCGACTCTCTCGCCGCCCCTTGGTCCGATCAGCAGGCCTGAAGGCTCTGCGATCACTCTGGAAGGATCATTTAAGTCAGTTGCGAATGCGTAAATTACATATCTGAGTCCGGCTGCTGTATTTCTTACACCGTGTGCAATATGGATCCAGCCCTTTTCTGTCTTGATCGGCACTGCACCGGCACCGTTCTTGGCCTCAGTAATGGTATGATACTTACGAAGGCTTGTCATCTTCTCTTCGTCGATAACAGCATGGGTAATATCATCACAGAGTCCGAATCCGATACCGCCGCCTGATCCTGTCTCGATGAAGTCATCCATCGGTCTTGTATAGAAAGCATACTTGCCATTTACAAATTCAGGATGCAGTACTACGTTTCTCTGCTGAGGGGAGTTTAAGGTTACCAGGTTAGGCAGTCTCTCCCATGTCTTCAGATCCTTTGTCCTTACAATACCTGCTGCAGCAACTGCTGCAGAAAGATCATTGACTGTGGTATCCTTGCTCTCTGAACAGAATACGCCATAGATGTAACCATCCTCATGCTTGGTGAGACGCATATCATATACGTTAGTCTCTTCCTTGCAGGTATCCGGAAGCAGGATCGGGTAATCCCAGAAACGGAATCCATCGATTCCATTGTCACTTTCTGCTACGCCAAAGAAGGACTTTCTGTCATCTCCTTCAATTCTGGCTACCAGATAATACTTTCCATTCAGTTCGATCGCACCGGAATTCATAACCGCATTGATTCCCAGTCTCTTCATGAAATACGGATTGGTTTCCGGGTTTAAATCATACTGCCAGGTAAGCGGAATATGCTCTCTGGTCAGTACCGGATTCACATAGCGGTCATATATCCCGTTGTAAAAATCAGGATCTACTTCATTTTTCCTGTTAATAAGTGCTTCGTATTTCTTTAATTCTTCTTCATACTTCTGATGTAACATGCTCACTTTCTCCTTTCTCAGATCTCTTTTCCTTCTAATCTTCTGATTACCTCAAAGCACATTCTTCCATTGTGATACGGGCATTTCCAGGGTTCTACGATAGGTCTTCCCTCGTAAGGCTTTCCGCTTGGGTCTACCTCCCAGAACCACTCAGATCCCTGTCTCTTGTCCATCACATGATCCTTGATGAACTGCCATTCAGACTTTGCTGCATCCAGATACTCTGTCCTGGAAGGATCCTTCTGCCAGCCATTCAGGAAACCGATCACGGTCTCTGCCTGCACCCACCAGATACGATGTACATTTACAACACCTTTCTCACATTCATTTGCAAGGGAATGTCCGTCAAAGGCTACCTTATAGATCTCTGCTGTCAGATCCTTGGTAATAGGTGTCATTTTCTCTTCATATTTCTTCTCACCAAGAACTTCAACTCCACGATCCATCAGCCATGCCGTCTCGATATCATGACCATAGGAATGCAGATCCAGAATGGTGTTCATGTTCCTGTCAAAGAATACTTCCTGTCTGTGGAGTTTTGGATTATATACCTTATCAGCAAAGGTATCCATGATCCACTCAAGTCTTTCCTTTACCTCAGGGAGCTTTGCTACCCGGTAAAGCTCTGTATAGGCTTCAAATACATGAAGCAGGGTATTCATGGTTTTCTCAGCGATAACACCGTTTTCAGAAAGCTTGTCATTTTCCACTTCATGGAATTCCTTGTCAAAAGCTTCCTTATAACCGATCTCATCAGTGCACTTCGTCTCAATGATATGGAACAGCTCCTTTGCCATGGCAAGAGCTTCCTCATCATGGGTTGCCTCATAATAAGAGGAAAGTGCATAAATAGAGAATGCCTGATTGTAGGTATGCTTGGTTGTATCCTCCGGTGTGCCGTCATACTTCATGGACCAGAAAATACCGCCGTTTTCCTTATCCATGCAGTGTTCCTTCATGAAGGCAAATCCATGCTTTGCTTCCTCAAGAAGACTCTCATCCTTAAGAAGCGTGTAGGCATTGGCGAAGAACCATGTGATTCTGCTGTTTAAAATACAGCCCTTCACTGCCTTTTTATCCACCTTCAGGTCATAATCCATATAACCATAATAACCGCCAAATTCATCATCCCTCAGATTTTTCCAGAAAGGGATGATATCATTCAGCAAATGTGCTTTTACTTCTTCTAACATCATCATTTTGTTCCTTCTCCTTTACCATTTTGTGGAACTGATTCTGTCTCTTAGCCCTTGACTGCACCTGCAGTCAGTCCGCTGTATATCTGTTTCTGGCAGGTAATAAATACCAGGAGTGCCGGAAGTAGGGAAATGATAACACCCGCGCAGATCAGGTTGTACTTGCTTCCCTGGGGTCCTACGAAGGTATACAGGGAGGTAGCCACGGTTGGCAGCAGCTTCTTGTCCTGCAGGTAAAGATTGGCATTGTAATATTCATTATAAGTGCCAACACCCTTCAGAATACAGGAGGTTACAATTGCAGGCTTTAAAAGAGGAAGCAGTATCCTGTAGAAAATCGTGAAGTAGGATGCTCCGTCCATAATTCCTGATTCATCCAGTGAATAATCAATATTTTCAAAAAACTGGATGTAAATATAAATGGAAATAACATCAGTACCACACATCATAATGATATAACCAAGCAGGGAATTAATAAAGCCTAATTTCGTCATTATTTCATAAACCGAGATCTGCATCGCAACACCGGGAAGCAGTGTGGCAAACAGGAACAGATTACGGATCAGGTTATTGCCCGGAAACTTGAAACGGTTCAGCACATAAGCAAGCTGTGTACCCACCAGCGTAGACACTATCAGCACACAGACCAGGATAATAGTAGAATTGATAAATGCCTTACCCATATGCGCATTTTCGAATGCATAAACGAAATTCTTAAAATAGAGCCAGCTTTCCGGCATGGTCATAACATTGGTACTCTGGTACTCTGCATCTGTCTTAAAAGCAGTGACAACACAGGATATGATCGGCAGTATCGCAACAAAGGAAAAGAATACCAGTGATAAATACTTTAATGCTGTCAGAACATGAAGTATAATTTTGCGAAAGCTCATGCTTATCTACCTGCCTTTCTAGCTGCAGCCCTTGCCAGCTTCTTTTCTCTTCTTACCGCTGCATTGATATCCTCGTCCTCTGCATTCTTAAATACATACTTAAAGAACAGCTTCTGCAGGATCGTTGCTACGAAAATGATCAATAGCAGGATGATCGCCATGGCAGATGCCAGACCTACCTTCTGCTGGGTATGTGCGATCTCGTGCATGACCACAAAATAGGTTCCCGTTCCGTTGGCACCGTCTGTGATAACATAAGGCGGCTCAAATGCACTTAAGGATCCGGTAATGGACAGGATCACATTTAAGGTAATGATCGTCTTGATACTTGGTAAGATAATATAAATGAACTGTTGGAATTTATTTGCACCGTCCAGCATTGCCGCTTCATAAAGCTCAGAATCCACAGACATGATCGCACCGATAAAGAGCACCATGTTCTGTCCGAAATAACGCCATACAGAAGTAGCCACCAGAGAAATATTATTGATACTCTGGTCTTTTAACCAATACGGAAGATTGTCAAGCTGAAAGCCACACCACTGAAGCACAGTATCGAACACAAAGCCCCTGGTGTAGAAAAACTTAAAAATAAAGCCTACTGCAATACCATTGATCAAATAAGGGAAAAACATGAATCCCTTGAAGATATTCCCGCCCTTTACCTTAAAACTGAGTACGGTAGCCAGATAAAGGGAAAGTGCCAGCTGCACGATTGAACCGGCCATATAATAAAGGCTCAGCTTTAACGCTCCGAAACAATCGTCTCTCTCAAACACTTTAATATAATTCTTTAATCCTACAAATTTTCTTTCACCTACATACTTCATCTTATAAAAGCTGAAGCCAAACATTTCTGCAAAAGGCAGGTAGGTAAAGGTAAACAGAAGAACAAGAGGAATGACCATAAATGCGATCATAACAAAAACCTTCTGTCCATCTCTGCTTCTTGCCCATTCTAAAAAGGTTCTTTTCTTTAAAGGGGCAACCGTCTTTGACATTGCCATATAATTTTCCTCCCGACGATAATGCACGTCCTCTGACGCATTTAGAGCCAGGGAGAAACTCCCTCCCCGGCTCACAATATCACTTAATTTCTTTCAGGATTTCTGATTAGTATAAAACTTCGATCTCCAGTTCATCCTGCGCATCATTCCATGCAGTTGTCCAGTCAGCCATGATATCGTCAAGAGACTTGCTGCCGGTTGCTGCTGCTTCTACAATGCTCTGAACCTTAGCGTTACCACCTGCATTGAAGGACAGCTCGGATTCAGCATTCATTTCATTTAAGAAATCCTCTTCACCTGCAATAGCAGCTTCATCAGAAAGCATCTCACAGCCATCAAATGCAGAGTACATATCGGGGTTCTCGCCACCGATCACTGTTGAGTAGCAGCCTTCCCTTACAGACCATCCGGATTCCTCAAGCATCCACTTGATGAATACGAGAGAAGCGGTCTTGTTCTCATCGGAAGAGTTGATATTTACTGCGTAATTATAATCACCGCCAGCAAGTGCGTACTGTGTTCCTCCAACAGTCATAGGGAAGGGCATGTAACCGATGTCATCACCGTGATCACCAGCTTCAACCATCTGTGAATATGCCCATGAGCCAAGAACCATAGCACCGATCTGACCATTGTTGATCATACCTTTGCTGCCTTCCCAGTCAGTTGTTGTATAATCATCTTCGGTCAGGCCATTAGCAACTGCATCATAGAGAATTCTGTACAGGTTGTAGATACCGGTATCATCACCAGGATCATCAAAGGGATTTGCTGTATGAACAAACTTCTGGTTCATATATGTAGCATCTCCGTTAGAAACAATACCGATGTAAGCATCCCATGCACCCATTGTCCATCCTGCTGCATAGTTGGTATACAGCGGAATAGCATCTGTATTGTCTTTGATCAGCTGAAGGTCTTCAAGGAACTCTGTAGGAGTTGTAGGAAGCTCTGTAATGCCAGCTGCTTCAAATACTGCCTTATTGTAAACAACACCCTGTGCATTTCCCCATACAGGAATACCATAGGAAATTCCATCGTATGACCATTGATCAACAAAGTTCAGGGCCTTGCTCATTTCTTCTGTTGAACCAAGAGGCATGAAGTAGGAAGAAAGATCCTTCTTATCAACTGCAGGGATCCACATAACATCACCCCAGTTACCCTGGGACAGACGAAGAAGTGCATCCTCAGCATAATCTGTAACACCCTCAGTCTTAACTTCAATGTTAGGGAACTTCTCATTAAACTTAGCGATCATCTCTGCCATGGAACCATCTTCCTCACGGTCAGTTCTGCAGTGAAGGAACTTGATGGAAGCGGTCAGATCTGTGTAATCATCAAGATTGATATCCAGATATCCGGGAACGCCATCTGTTGTTGCGTCTGCACTTTCTGTGCTTTCTTCTGTAGTATCAGCAGCTTCTGTCGTTTCTTCGGCAGCTTCTGTTGTGTCAGCAGTATCAGTTGATGTGTCTGCTGTGCTTCCGCAGCCGATCATGGAAACAGTCATGGCTGCTGCAAGTCCAAGTGCTAATGCTTTTCTCAGCTTCATAATAAAATATCCTCCTTTTTTATAAACCTTTTCTTATAAGTTATTCAGATTTAACATTTAACTTAATTTTGTAGGTTAATTTTAATTATATTTAATTTAACTTTTTAATCATCACTCATTGTTGTTTTTTATATTATATTATTGCACACATTGTTTATTTCTTCTTTTTCACCAAATTTAACCTAGTATTTTTATCTATTTTCACGAAAACATTTTCGTTGAAGTGGATTTATTATTGCTTAAATTTTATTTATTAGCTTGTTTTTTAGGTAAATTTATGTTAACTTAATTGTCTTGTTTTCAGACTCATTGCGTGTGATTGTTATTTGCAGCTTTTCCTAAAATATAATACAATGAAATTACCTCAGCTACACTCAGGATCATGCAAAGAAAAGCCGGCACAGGCTTCAGAAAGGAACAGAACCATGGAAATGATAACCTCCGTTTTTAAAGATGCCATAGCTGCCGCCGCTTCCACTGTCGAAATGCAGAATCCTTTCCTGCATGTTCTGTCTAGCGGCAGCTGTCAGGCCAACGCTCCCTGGTTCCATGAAGCAGCCCCTCTTTCCTGTTATCTTCTGCTCTATACCAGTAAGGGCTGTGGCAAGCTCCTGTTTGGCAGCCAGGTATTTACCCTGACTAAAAACACAATGGTCTTCTGCAGCTGTGAAAAACGTTTCCGTCTGGATGCTGCCCTGTCTCCCTGGGCATTTTCCCTGTATCTGATCTCCGGCTCTTCCCTGAAAAGCTACGCAGGACTGCTGTCAAAGGATCAGGAGCCTGTTGTCATGGATGTACCTCCCTTTTCAGACACTGCCCTGCATCTGCAGAAGCTTCCATCAGCTATTTCCTCTGACCAGAGTTCTCTGCTTTCCCATGCTTTGCTGACAGATATTCTGGTCGCAGGTATTATTAGACATGCCAATCAGGATCCCCAGCCTCTGCTGCCTTCCTATCTTGCGGAAGCCAGGATACTGTTTGATCATCATTTTGAGGAGAATTATTCCCTCGATGAGCTTGCCATGCGCTTTCATGTAAGTAAATACCGCTTTTGCCGTGAATTTGGTACTGCCTTTGGCGAGACTCCCCTCCAGTATCTGAATCAGAAACGAATAAAGGTGGCAAAGCATCTGCTGCTCACCACCTCTTTAAAAATCCACGAAGTTGGAAGTGCTGTCGGTATTGACAACACAAACCACTTTATTTCTCTTTTCAAAAAATATACTGGTCTGACTCCTCTTGTTTATCGTCAGACCGGCATGATACCTTAAATTCTTTTGACACTGCTTTTGACCACCATATGTCCGTCTACTACAGTGATCCCCTGCTTATAGCTTTCCCCGTTCATCTTTTTGATCAGGGTATTGATCGCTTTTCTTGCCATCTCCTTGATATCTACTTCATAGGACGTGATCTCCACATTGCAGATCCCTGGATGGATAAAATTATCAAATCCCGCAACAGAAATATCCTCCGGTACCCGGTAGCCTTTTTTCTCAAGCACATTGATCAGAATCCCCGCTGTCAGATCGCAGTTGCAGACAAATGCTGTCGGCATCTGCTCCGGAAGTCTGAACTCAAAATCATCACCTCTCTGTCCATCAGAAAGATTCCTGTCCTCGATCACCCAGTCCTCTCTCACCTGCTGTCCATGCTCAAGAAGTGCTTTTGCATAACCAAAATAGCGGTCTGTGATGCTTCCCGTATAAAGAAGCGTTCCCACATAGGCAATATCCTTATGCCCCATCTCAAACAGATAATCCGTCACCTTGTACATTCCGTAAAAATTATCTGTCACCACGCAGTCACAGTCATGTCCCTTATCATAAAAATCCAGAAAAAGCATAGGAACCTGTGCGTCACGGATCAACATATTCAGATAATCCTCTTTCAGAAGACCAATGATGATCACTCCCTGCACTTTGTTCTCCTGAAGAAGCCTTGGGAGCTCCCTGCGCTCCTGTTCTGCCTCCGCACTGAGTACCTCCAGCATGGTAAAGCACTCTTTACTGATTGCTTTGGTCGCTACTGCGCGGTACATTTTCCAGTAAAAGGATTCATACTGATCAAGATATCTGTCAGAAATAATGATTCCGATATTGTAGCTTTTGCGTTCCTTCATTCTTCTTGCTTCTGACGGAGACTGATATCCCATTTCCTCCGCCAGCTGCTTGATCTTATCTCTCATCTCTTCGCTGACGCCTTTCTGATCAGAAAGCGCCTTGGAGACGGTTACTGTACTTACATTTAAAATCTTTGCTATATCGGCAAGTCTTACTGCCTTCGCCATGTTCCCCTCCACATATATGTAAGACTTTCCGGATTCTTACACGTTTTATTCGGCCGTTACTTCAAATATCCTGGCCATTACTTTCTTCTTAAAGTCAACTGCCAGAACCTTTCTGTCGGCTTCATAAGTATACTCCACATTTTCTTTCATGGCTTCCTGTGGATAAGCCAGCTTTACACTGAGCTTCTTTTCGCCTTCAAACAGATGTGCCAGAGGGATTCTTACCATGGTTCTGTCATCCTCTTCATCCTTATCTCTTCTGAATACAGCAAGGTAAGCCTTGTTCTCTGTCTTCAGTGCACTGCACAGGAAAGTAGATCTTGTATCAGCAAGACCGATCGGCCAGTCAGGAAGTGCCTTCTTAATATCACTGCGGATTTCCTTGTAATAGGAAATTCCTTCCTTCACCAGTGCCACTCTCTCCGGAGAAAGCTCCGCCAGATGGCCGCTCTGATGGATACGCAGAAGCATGGCATTAACCATGTTGAAGATGGTTTCTTCTTCGTCACCGTTTCTCTGCGGATAAGACCATACCGCCGCCTGCTCCGGTGTCAGACCAGCCGGTGCATTGACTGCAATAGAAGCATAGTTCTGATAGTCCTCCTGATCGCTTGTGGACTGGATGCTGTATCTGGACAGCAGCGCATAGTCAATACGCAGACCACCGCTGGAACAGTTTTCAATCACGAGATCAGGGTATTTCTTAAATACACTGTCAAGCCAGGCAAGATATGCTCTTTCATGGGCAAGGAGTCCTGCTCCCACACTATCCGCGTCAAGCTCTGTACCAATACCGGGCTCGATATTGTAATCCATTTTAATATACCCCACTCCGTACTCATTGACAACCCTGTCTATTACTTCATTGACATGATCAATGACAGCAGGGTTACGGAAATCGAGCTGATACCTGCTTCTGTCAAAGACTCTCTTTCCATGACGGATGAAGAACCAGTCATCAGGAGCATTCTTTGCCTTCTCGCAGTTGATACCCATAACCTCCAGCTCAAGCCAGACACCGGGAACCATTCCCTTGCCGCGGATATAATCAGTTACTTCTTTGATTCCGCCCGGGAAACGTTCTCTGGATTCCTGCCATTCGCCAACGCTGTCCCACCAGAGTCCCGGTGCATACCAGCCGGCATCAATAACATAATACTCACAACCCGCCTCTGCTGCCGCATCAATCAGAGGCAGCTCCTTTTCTGTGGTCGGATCTCCGAAAAGGCAGTTCATATAATCATTAAAGATAACAGGCAGATTCTCATCATCCTTATTTACTCTGCGGATCATACGGCGATACTTCGTAAGCTGCCCCATGGCCTTCGCAAAATCAGCATCTGATACACCAACTGCCACCGGCACGGTCGTAAAGCTTTCACCGGGCTTTAAATTCTGGAACCAGTGGGACTGTACCTCGGTCGGACCGCTCAGCGCCAGATAAAAATGATCATTCTGATCACTAATCTCTGCATGCCAGGAACCATTATGCTCGATCTGCCAGTAAATGGCAGTATCTGCTTCCTCATTGGACAGATAGCCCATTGGAAGATATTCCTTAGTCGACCAGTTTCCTGTATTGGTCAGTTCGATCGTCTTTGACGTCCTCTGATACACCGTAGGCTGAGTCTGTGGAAGCCCCAGTGCCGGGAAGCTGTAGGTATGGAAATTCATTTCCTTCTGCCAGCCGTTATGTGCAAAGGTGAGCTGCATCTTGTCATCGGAGCTCATCTCTCCCTCTTTTTCGATGCCAAGATAATAGAAAGACGAAATGTACTCCAGCGTCTGCACCTCAGTTCCTTCATTGGTCACCTCACTCTGCATCCTGATCGTAGTGGTTCCCTGATAAAACTGCCAGATTGTCACTACCCTGGCTCCGGTTTCCTCATCCTTCTGGATAAATGTCAGCACTCTTCCTGTCTCGTTGCGCTCATCTTTCATATCCACGAAAGTGAGCATATAACCAGGTGCTGTTACGATATGCTTGTTGCCATGCTTTTCATAAGGTCTGTTATAGCCTGAGAAGTTGACCTGTACCAGCTGGAAACCCTCCCGCAAAAATGTTTCATTCTCTGTCAGTTTCTTTTCTTCCTGTTCAGAAAGAGGCTTTGCTGAAAAATGAAATAACTTCAGCTGATTTTCCTTTGTCACTCCAAATACCAGATAGATCCCGTCTTCCTCTATCCTGATCCACTGATTGATATATTCTGATGCCATCTTTTATCTGTTCCTTTCCGTTTGTTCTATGTTTACACCTCTGTCAGGTGAATTAATTTTCCTTTAAAGTCACCAAAGGGATTCTGCACCAGAAGTCCGGCATTCATCAGCTGTTCTCCTGACCATGTCCCATCTTCTCCTTCAATCGCATAGTACTTCTCTGCTGCCAGTCCCTTCAGATAGATCCTTCTGCTGTGATAGTTGGGACGATTCAGTACCTGTACATAGGTATACAGCGCTTCTTTCTTATCCTTGCTGACAACGCCATAGCAGTCAAAATAATGATCCTCCGCATAGGAAGCGATCCTGTAATAATCTCCTTCCCTTACCAGATCATTATATTTATGATACATGGCAACCTGTGCGGGGATCTGCTCCCTGTCGCTCTCCGGGATTTTCGTTACATCCAGCTCATAGCCAAAGGTTCCTGCCAGTGCCACATACCCTCTTGTTTCAAAAGGAGTCACTCTGCCTACTGTATGGTTCGGGCAGTCAGAAACATGTGCTCCCATTGTGGACAATGGATAGATCAGTGCCGTACCTTCCTGGATCTTCAGTCTTTCAATCGCATCGGTATCATCAGAACACCAGATCTGCGGGCTGTAATACAGCATACCCGGATCAAATCTTGCACCGCCGCCGGAGCAGTTCTCCAGAAGAAGGTGTGGGAACTCTGTCATCATTCTCTCCTGCATTTCATAAACAGCCAGTACATAACGGTGATACAGCTCACCCATCTGATCTGCTGGAAGCTCAAGGGAACCGATGTCTGAAAGCTGTCTGTTCATATCCCACTTTACATATTCAATATTGGCGCTGCGAAGGATCTTCGCTACGCACTCATAAGCATAATCCCTGACTTCCTTTCTGGTCAGATCCAGCACGTACTGATTTCTGCAGAGGCTGGGCTCCCTGCCTGGGATCGCAATGGCATAATCAGGATGTGCGCGATAAAGGTCAGAATCCGGGGAAATCATTTCAGGCTCAAACCAGATACCGAACTTCATGCCAAGCTTATTGACCTCGTCAACCAGATATTCCAGTCCGCCCTTCAGCTTCTCTTCATTGACAAACCAGTCGCCAAGCGCTCTGTTGTCATCATAGCGGTTTCCAAACCATCCATCATCCATAACAAGCATCTCAATGCCAAGGGCTGACGCCTGCTTTGCAATAGCGATCAGCTTGTCTGTATCAAAATCAAAATAAGTAGCTTCCCAGTTGTTGATCAGGATAGGTCTCTTCTGATTCTTGTACTCACTGCGGATCAGATGATTTCTGTAGAAATCATGGAAGATCCTCGTCATCTGTCCAAGTCCCTGCGCAGAATAGACAAGCACGGTCTCCGGTGCCTGGAAGGATTCTCCCTCTTTCAGCTTCCAGGTAAAATCTTCCGGATGGATTCCCATGGTCATACGTACCTGATCAAACTGATCAGACTGTACCTGTGCCTTGAAATTGCCGGAATATACAAAATGCATGGCATATACTTCACCATTTTCCTGATCGGCATTCTTCGTCTTCAGTGCCAGGAACGGATGATCCTGATGGCTGGACTCTCCACGTATGGACTCCACACTGTATTTGCCATGACTTACCGGTACTGTCTCTATCTGTCTCTCTCTTGCCCAGGAACCATGCAGGGAAATCGCTTCAAAATCTTTATTATCCATATCAAGGCAGGCAGAATATACCTTGGTCAGATAAAGATTTTCCTTACCTGTGTTCACTACCTTTACACTTCTTGTGATTACATCTGCTTCATCAAAAATACCATACTGCAGAATCACCTGAAGTCCTGTTACCTTATCCTCGCAAAGGATCTTAAGAGTCTCACACTCTCCTGCTTTTCCAAAGGATGCCGGCAGACCTTCAAGTCCATCTTTTCCCTCCGTGATCTTATGTGACACGTAAGAAAGGGCAAGTCCCACATTTCCTTTCTCTGTGCGGATATTGATGCAGCTTTCTCTGTAATCACCAAGTCCGTGTGCCGGATATTCCATCGGGAAGCTGTCAAGGAAGGATACCCTGTCCCTGTTGTTCCTTGAAGGGACAAAAGGGTTCTCATGGATACGGAGCAGACCGTCTAAATGGACTTCCTTCAGCTTCTTTCCGTAATAAACATGTCCTAAAAACTGCTCGTCATCTACTACTGCAATAACATAAGTTGTATTTCTCGTATCAAGCTTAAATATCTTTTCTTCTTCCAAAAAAACTGCTGCCATAAAACCTCCAAATTTCATTTTACGCAAAAACCATTTAACTAAATTATAAGGTAATTTTTAGTAATGTCAATCAGATCAATGTCTTTTCAATGTTAATTTTCCCACTTTTAAGACATTTTAAGGCAGGCTGCAAAAACGTCATTTTTCGCCAGCAGAGCAGAAAAATTGCTGTTTACAACAAAAATGCCGCAGGCGATACGTTATCATCCTGTGACATTTTTCAGGAAAGCAAAAGGATCTTCTTCCCACTGCTGTAAAAACATGATCAGCAGAAAGGCTGCCCTGAGGGAAACCTTCTCTTCCCTCAGGATCCGCACAGCTTCTTTCTTATCAACTGTCAGCACTTCTATCGTTTCCGTACTTTCTGCAAAAGCCGTGGAAATGCCCCCATCTGCATAGCCAAATACAGATGTACTTGTTTCATCCGTAAGTCCGGCTCCAAGAAAATATGGTTTTGTAAATCCGGGATCGACACCTTCTGCCGGTATAAAGCTAAGCCCTGTTTCCTCTTTCATTTCTCTTGCAGCCGCTTCCCCTGGTGTTTCCCCTGGATCGATCAGACCTGCCGGAAGTTCATATAGATAATCATTCAGTGGATACCGGTACTGTCTGATCATTACAAGCCTTGACGGATCCTCCTTCAGAAGTGCATAGATCACAATTCCGTTTTTCGGGACCTCTCCTGTCTTTAGCGGAAGCTGATCCTCCGGGTTCCTGGATGCGAAATAATAGGAAAAAGGCTGTCCCTTCTGGTCAAGTGCATCCATTTCATATAAATTCAGGAATCTGTTATCTGTCAGCTTCCTGACAGCCGTAAATTTCTCTTTCATAGCATTCTCCCATCGCTCCAGGAAATGCAGATATCCTGTCAGCCCTCCAGATACCGCAGATATTCTGCCAGTTCTGCAGGAACACCTCCTGTTGTTTCCATCTTTTTGCAAAGAAGTGTAATCTTATGAACCTCTTTGGAATGAATGATCGTATATTTTTCAATCGGCTCTTTAAAAAGAGGATTCACTGCCACCTTATTCCTGACAGCTGCACTGAATGGACAATATACCGCAAGGATCTGACGTACTACTTTATTCAATCTCGGTGAGCCGGTACTCTCATATCGGAGCCACTGTACATAATCACCTACAAACATCTGCCGGTAATTATTTCTGGCACGCCCCATCTGCATTTTGATCTTTTCCTTCGTATCACTGGACAGCTCCCGGTTCCTTTTAAAGAACTGCACATAATCACAATATTCACTGGTAAGGGAAGGTTCTGAAAGGTCATTCCATCTTCCCCCCTGAATACGCTTGCACATTTCCCACCTGAAATCGCCCGCAAGCTCCATAAATGTCTTTTCCAGATCTTCCACATGGAACATAGAACACATCAAACGTCCCGGTGTATCTCTCTTTCTTCCCTCGATCTCCTGCCACATAACACCACGGCTTCCTACATTGGGAAGAAGGATCACATCCGGCAGCACCTCTGTTTTGATCATAAGACCATTCAGTCCACGATCCGGGTTGCTGTAAAGTGTGTCCCTGTAAAATACGCCGAAATCAATACTTCTTATCTTATCGAGTATTGCTTTTACCTTTTCAGCTGTCACCAGGCTGCTGCTTAAGCTCTTCAATACCGTATGCTTCGAAAATACAGGACAGAAGGTAGTCGGCTGTCCGAAGGTGATCTTATTCACTGATATGAACATATTTCTGATCTCAAAATTCACACGGGACAGATTGTTTTTCAGAAGTGCTTCTTCCTCCTCCGGAGAAATCCGTCTCATCCTTTTCTCTTCTCTTAAATATTCCCGGTAATCCATATCCAGCTCATTCCGGCTTGGCTCCTTCTTGCCGGCATAAACTGCCACCAGCCACTGAAACAGAGAATATACGCCCTCTCCCGGATTCGTTGGAAGCTGTTCTACAAGCTGATAAAGATAAACTGCATTTTCCATCCCTGCCAGCTCTTCATCCACATATCCGAATTCCAGGAACATCCGGATCACGACAGGAAGCTTTCCTGTCTTTACGAAAGTCCCAAACACCTTTTCGTACAGCTTGTAAAACAATCCCGTCAGTTCATGCCGCAGTATCCTGGCAGCATCATCACTGCTGCTCTTCTGTGAAAGTCTCTTATAGCTGATAAGGCTTTTGGCAAATGCCTCCTCCAGCTTTTTATCACAGTCTGCATATGCCAGTATCTTCTGTAATGAGTCTTTTAGTTCTTCCTTAATTTCCTGTATTTCCAAAAAATGATCCCTCCCTGATTATCTGGATTCCTCCGCTGCAAAGGCAAGGGCACACCGGACTGCCCTTTTCCACCCTTTCAGAAGTTTTTCTCTGTCAGCTTCTGTCATTTCGCTGCCAAACTCTCTGGAAAGCCTCCAGTTTTCGCTGATCTCCTCCCGGCTCTTATAATAGCCTGTGGCAAGGCCAGCAAGATATGCCGCACCAAGTGCTGTAGTTTCGATGCACTCAGGTCTGTAAACCTTACCGCCAAGAATATCTGCCTGAAACTGCATCAGAAAATCATTGGCACTGGCACCACCGTCTACCTTAAGTCCTTTAATATTTACCTGAGCATCCTCCTCCATCGCCCGGAGCACATCCACCGTCTGGTAGGCAATGGATTCCAGCGCCGCACGGATAAAGTGCTCCTTTTCACAGCCTCTGGTAATACCAACGATCGTTCCCCTGGCATAAGGATCCCAGTAGGGGGTTCCCATTCCCGCGAAAGCAGGTACAATATAAACACCTGTCGTATCCGGTACTCTTTCTGCATATTCACTGGTCTGGGATGCACTTTTCACCATACGCATGCCATCCCTCAGCCACTGGATCGCAGCGCCCGCCACAAACACGCTGCCTTCAAGGGCATATTCCACTTTTTCTGTGCAGCTTGCTGCTATGGTTGTCAGAAGCCCATGCCCGGAAGCGATCGCCTGTTCTCCCGTATTCATCAGAAGAAAGCAGCCTGTTCCGTAGGTATTCTTCACCTGTCCTGCTTCAAAGCAGCACTGACCGAATAATGCAGCCTGCTGATCTCCTGCAATTCCGCCAATCGGGATCTCACTGCCGGTCACGGATGCGTCCGTATACCCATAGATATAGCTGGAGGGCTTCACCTCCGGAAGCATACATTCCGGTATCTTCAATAAGGAAAGCAGCTCCTGATCCCAGCACAGCTTATGTATATCAAAGATCATGGTTCTTGATGCGTTGGTGTAATCGGTCACATGCACCTTACCCTTGGTCAGATTGTAGATCAACCAGGAATCCACCGTTCCAAAAAGAAGCTCTCCCTTTTCGGCTCTTTCTCTTGCACCCGGTACATTGTCCAGGATCCAGGCAATCTTCGTGCCGCTGAAATAAGCATCCGGTACAAGACCTGTGCGTTCCCTGATCATCTCTCCATAGCCTGCCGCCACCAGTTCATCGATCTTTGGTGCTGTCCTCCGGCACTGCCAGACAATAGCATTGTAAACCGGCTCTCCCGTCTCCTTATCCCAGACGATCGTCGTTTCTCTCTGGTTGGTGATACCAATTCCGCAGATATCCTCCCCATCTGCCCCTGCCATCGCCATGGCTTCTGTCAGGACAGCGAGCTGCGAAGACCAGATTTCTACCGGATTATGCTCTACCCAGCCGGGCTTTGGATAAATCTGGGTAAACTCCTTCTGCGCCATGCTGCAGATGTTTCCCCCCTTGTCGAACAGGATACATCTTGAGCTGGTTGTACCCTGATCCAGTGCCATGATATATTTCTCCATAAGCATACCCTCTCTTTTATCTGTCTATAACGGTTGCGGTCGCTACAATATCTACCCCCGTACCTGCAGCATTCCTGATCAGAACCTCTCCGAGCTTCACAGGTGCCGTAACCGTAGTATTTCTTATGATCTCCATGCAGTCTTCGATCTTATCTTTAGGGATTTCATCCCTGGTCTTCACCGGTACCACCGGGTCACATCCCTTCTCTACCCGAATCATGCTGGTCAGACTCCTCTTCGGTGCTGTCATTTCATTTCTGGCGTAGTTTTCACCGATCCTGCAGCTGTTTCCCGTAATGACAAGACTGTCGTCTTCCTCCTTGTCTACTGTGATCATGCATCCCTTCGGACAGCCGATACAGATCAGTGTCTTACTGGCATCTCTTCCCTCCGGGATCACACTCTTCGACTTCTCAGGGATCTTCGGCCGGACTGCCCTGCCAAAGCCCTCCGGCTTATTCCGGATATATTCTGCCGCATGAAATCCTGCCTGCTCTGCCTCTTTGGATACGTTATCCACCAGATCATGCACATGCAGTACATTGCCGCAGGCAAAAATACCCTCTGCTGTCGTCATCAGACCGGCATTGACCACAGGTCCCTTTGTCACAGGATCCATTTCCGCCCCTGCTCCCTCTGACAGCTCATTCTCAGGGATCAGACCGCAGGAAAGAAGGACAGTATCACAGGAAACATATTCTTCACTGCCCGGAATGGGCTTTAAATTTTCATCTACTTTGGATACCGTAACACCGGTCACTCTTTCTTTTCCATGGATCTCCGTTACTGTATGGCTGAGCTTTAACGGAATGCCAAAGTCGTCCAGACACTGCACAATATTTCTCCTAAGTCCTCCGGAATACGGCATGATCTCTGCAACCAGCTTTACCCTGGCACCCTGCAGATGCATTCTTCTCGCCATGATAAGGCCGATATCACCGGATCCCAGGATCACGACTTCCCTGCCCGGAAGTCTGCCTTCCCGGTTCACAAAGCGCTGCGCTGTTCCTGCGGAATAAATGCCGGAAGGACGGTAACCCGGTATGTTCATGGCACCCCTCGGTCTCTCTCGGCAGCCCATGGCAAGTACCACAGCCTTCGCTTCCAGTGTAAACAGTCCCTGTATGCTGTTCATGGCAGTTACCCGGCAGGGATCTCCGCCCTGCACATTCACTACCATGGTATCAAGCAGGTAAGGGATCCTTCTTTCATATACCATCTCTTCATACCGCGCCGCATACTCCGGTCCTGTCAGCTCTTCCGAAAAGGTATGAAGTCCAAATCCATTGTGGATGCACTGATTCAGAATACCACCAAGTTCCCTGTCTCTCTCCAGGATCAGGATATCCGTAATGCCCTTGTCATATGCGGCAACAGCAGCAGCCATACCTGCCGGGCCGCCCCCGATGATCAATAAATCCTTCTTCATCTGCAGCCTCCCTTTCCGGCATCTGTGCCTTTCTCTGTCTCTTCATCCGGAAGCAGATAGGAAGAGCCTGCCTCATTCTTCAGGATCTCGCTGACAGGCACCTGAAGCTCTCTTGCCAGGATCTCTATGGTCTTTGGCAGACAGAAGCCTGCCTGGCACCTTCCCATGCCTGCCCTTGTTCTTCTCTTGATGCCATCTGTGGTGGTAGCGCCAAGAGGTCTGTGGATTGCATCCAGGATTTCACCCTCTGTCACCATTTCACAGCGGCAGATCACATTGGCATAAGCCGGATTCTGACGGATCAGCTTCTCTTTCCTTGATTCATCTGCCAGTGCCATACTGGGAATTCCCTTTCTGGTACTGATAAAATGCTCCTTTTTCTCCGGATGCAGCTTATCCTTCACAAGTGCTGCCACATATTCGCCGACTGCCGGTGCACAGGTAAGTCCCGGTGATTCCATACCAGCCACATCAAAGAAGCCTTCTGCTCCCTTCACTTCACCGATAATAAAGTCACCCCGATCCCCATGGGCACGAAGTCCTGCAAAGGATGTGATCACAGCTCCTGCCGGGATCTTTTTCACACTTAAGGATGCCTTCTGCATGATATCAGAAAGTCCTTCCGCTGTCGTGTCCGTTCCGTCCTTATCAGGAATATCCTCTGCAGTAGGACCGATCAGAAGATTGCCGTGTACTGTAGGGGTTACGAGAACACCCTTGCCAAGCACTGTAGGGAGCTGGAACAGCGTATGGGATACCAGATTTCCTACCTTCTTATCGAAAAGCTGGTACTCACCCTTTCTCGGTGTGATCGTAAGTCTGTCCTCCTCGGAGCAGACCATATTATGAATCCTGTCAGCATATACACCGGCGGCATTGATAACTGTCTTTGTCTCAAAACCGCCCTTTGTGGTGCTGACAAGGTAACCATTTTCTGTCTTTTTGATTCCTGTTACTTCTGCTCCGAAATGGAACTCTGCACCGTTCACCGCCGCATTCTCCGCCAGCGCAATAGTAAGGCCAAAGGGACAGATGATCGCACCTGTAGGCGCATACAGCGCTGCCACGGCACCCTCTCCCACCTCCGGTTCCAGCTTCCGGAGCTCTTCCTGATTCAGAATGGAGATCTCACGCACCCCGTTCTTTTCTCCACGCTCTTTCAGCTCCTCCAGCTTATCCATATCCTTTTCATCAAAGCAAAGAACAAGCGATCCGTTTTTCTTATAAGGAAAATCCAGCTCCTTGGAGAGCTTTTCCATCATTTCGCTTCCCTTAAGGTTAAGCCTTGCCATCAGTGTTCCCGGCTTAGCATCAAAGCCGGCATGGGCGATACCACTGTTCGCCTTGGAAGTACCTTCGCATACATCTGTACTCTTTTCCAGCACTGCGATCTGCAGCCTTTCTCTGGAAAGCTCTCTTGCAATGGCGCAGCCGCTGACGCCCGCACCGATAATTACTACATCAAGCATAAGGAAACCCCTTTCCCAATACATTTTATTTTTAATGGTGGAACAGGCGGATACCGGTAAATGCCATCACCATATCATACTTGTCGCAGCATTCGATCACTGCATCATCCCTGACGGAGCCGCCAGGCTGTACAATGTATTTCACGCCGCTCTTATGGGCACGCTCCACATTGTCAGAGAAAGGAAAGAATGCATCTGAGCCAACCGTTACACCGGTGAGACTGTCAAGCCATGCTCTCTTTTCCTCTCTGGTAAACTCTTCAGGCTTCTCCTTGAATACACGCTGCCATGCTCCCTCTGCAAGGACATCCATACATTCATCACCCATGTAAACATCAATCGCATTATCTCTGTCTGCCCTGCCAAGACCGTCCACAAACTTAAGGTTCATAACCTGGGGCGACTGACGCAGGAACCAGTTGTCTGCCTTCTGGCCTGCCAGCCTGGTACAATGGATCCTGGACTGCTGTCCCGCACCGATGCCAATGGCCTGTCCGTCCTTTACATAGCATACAGAATTGGACTGTGTATATTTCAGTGTGATCAGGGCAATCTTCATATCGATCACTGCCTGCTCAGGAAGCTCTTTATTCTTCGTTACGATATTGGAGAACAGCTCTTCGTTGATCACCAGTTCATTTCTTCCCTGTTCAAAGGTGATGCCATATACCTGTTTGCGTTCGATTGGTGCAGGCACATAGGATTCATCGATCTGGATCACATTGTAAGCACCCTTTTTCTTGGCCTTTAACAGCTCCAGTGCTTCCTCTGTATATCCCGGTGCGATCACACCGTCTGATACCTCTCTCTTGATCAGCCTTGCCGTGTCCACATCACAGACATCTGACAGTGCGATGAAATCACCAAAGGAGCTCATACGGTCTGCACCTCTTGCTCTCGCATATGCACAGGCAAGGGGAGAAAGCTCTCCAAGGTCATCCACCCAGTAGATCTTTGCAAGAGTGTCTGACAGCGGAAGTCCTACTGCTGCCCCTGCAGGAGATACATGCTTAAAGGAAGTAGCTGCCGGAAGTCCTGTGGCTGCCTTCAGTTCCTTTACAAGCTGCCAGCCGTTAAAGGCATCCAGAAAGTTGATGTAGCCGGGTCTGCCGTTTAAAACGGTAACCGGAAGCTCACTGCCATCCTCCATGAAGATACGGGACGGCTTCTGATTCGGGTTGCATCCATATTTTAACTGAATTTCTTTCATCGTATTTCTCCCTTCGTAAGACAGCTCTCTATTTATTTTTGTTCATGATTCTGGTGGTATATCTGCCGGTCTCAATCTCGATATAACGGACAAACAGGGATACCTTGTTGTCCTCATTCAGGCTCTCCCATAGCATATCTGTGAAAGCATCCATATCATCCGGGATTGCTACCAGCTTTGGTTCTCCTTCAAAGCTGGGAAGGGGATTGCCATCATGCATATAGGTATGGATAAAATGTCCCTCTCCTGCTGCCGGATTCTCATAGGCAAAGGTATATCTGTTACAGCTGTCCGAATTACCGTTGTTGCTCTTCAAAATGGACATCGCATAGTTGTAGCCGCCGTTCTCAATGTGAATGATGCCGGAAATACGAGGGGTATAATTAGGACCGTCCGGCTCGAATTCCCTGCTCCTTAAGGACTGCTCAAAGGTAAGCTGCTTATCCATTCCTTCATAAATGGTATCTGTCTGGTCTCCGTTTGTTACAATCGTCTTATTCCCGAGTACTCTGACTGGCGCATAGATGATCAGACTGGGATCCTCCAGCTTGGATGGGTCAAATGCCTGTGTACGGATGCCTTCTCCGTCCTCAACAAAAACCCTGTTCCTGCTGTTGGTGCTTCTTCCCATGATAAAATAGGCTGTGACTGCATATCTGCCATTGGCTGATTTCCCGATCACGATGCCTCTGCCGGGATATGCATTGTTCTGTAATTCTTCCTTCAGTGACAGTTGTTTCATGGTTATCCTCCTTGTTTTGAGTTTCAAATGGTCTGCATGATCATTTTCACATGCATGGTAATGAAAGAACCGCCTGAGCGGCACTTCAAAAGTGTTCGCCCAGGCGGTCGGCATTTTATTTATTACCACGCTTCCCGTGAGTACTCTCACAACAGTTTTTGACTCCTGTCTTCCGCCAGTTGCGCAGTCCGTTACTATATTTATAGTATCACGTTTTCACAGGGGTTGGCAAGCGGATTTCAATTAATAGGTTAGTACTTCATGCCCAGTTTCTGTAACAGCAACCGTAATCTCCCACTGGGCTGACGGCTTGCCGTCTTCTGTATAGACAGTCCAGCCATCTTTATCATCTACACAAACCTCACAGGTTCCCATATTGACCATAGGCTCAATGGTAAATACCATACCGGGAACCATCAGCATTTCTGTACCCTTCCTGGTAACATAGCTGACAAAGGGCTCCTCATGGAATTCAAGTCCAACGCCATGTCCACCGATGTCTACCACCACGCTGTAGCCATTTGCCTTTGCATGGTCATTGATCACCTGAGCCATGTCTCCAAGGAAGTTCCAGGGCTTTACCTGTTCAAGGCCAAGCTCCACGCACTCCTTCGTTACCTGCACCAGCTTTTTCTTTTCCTCACTGACCTCTCCAATGCAGAACATTCTGGAGGAATCGGAGAAGTAACCTTTATATATGGTAGAAACATCTACGTTGACGATCTCCCCCTCCTTCAGGATCCTATCAGGGGAGGGGATTCCGTGACATACCACTTCATCAATAGATGTGCAGACACTCTTCGGAAAGCCTTCATAATTCAAAGGCGCGGGAATACCGCCCATCCTTGTTGTCACATCATAGACCAGTCTGTCGATCTCTTCTGTGCTGACACCCGGCTTTATCATCTTCGCCACTTCATCCAGTACTGCAATATTGATCACACTGCTGTCACGGATTCCCTGGATCTGTTCCGGTGTTTTCAGGATATCGTGTGTCGGGACGATATGCCCCTGCAATGCGTAATGATGGATCTTTTCATCGAGTGCCATGTGACAGTTCTTGTACTTCTTACCGCTGCCGCACCAGCACATGTCATTTCTTCCCAGTTTTTCCATATATCCTCGGTTCCAGACCTTCTAACAGGCCTTATTCAGTAACCGGCTTTCCGGCCTCTTCTTCACATTCATGGAATGCCTCCATGAAGTGTGCGATATTCTCACTGATGCTTCTCTTCTTGAATACTGCTGATCCTGCTACACAGATATCAGCTCCTGCCCTCAGAACTTCCCGTACATTTTTCTTGCCGATACCGCCATCTACCTCTATTTTCACCGGAAGGCAGTGGCTGTTAATATATTTACGAAGCTCTGCAATACGCCCATAGGCCTCATCCATAAAGGCCTGTCCGCCAAATCCCGGCTCTACACTCATAATGAGGACAGTATCCAGCTTTGGCAGATAAGGATACACCTCTTCCAGTGGCGTGGAGGGTTTTATGGAAAGTCCCGCCTTTAGTCCCAGGGAATGGATCCTGTCAATGACCTCATCCACATGGTCTGCCGCCTCTAAATGGAATGTGATGCCGTCCGCACCACATTCCGCAAAGTCTTTAATATAACGAATAGGATCTGTAATCATCAGATGTACATCAAAAAACTGGGTGGTTGCACTTCTGATCGAAGCAATCAGCGGCATACCAAAGGAAATACTAGGTACAAACATACCGTCCATAACATCAATATGCAGATAATTCACACCTGCTTTCTGTATCTCCCTGATCTGTTCTCCCAGTATTGTAAAATCCGCTGCAAGCAGGGATGGTGCCAAAATGTACATAATTATTCTATCTCCAGATTCTTTATCCCTTTATTTCAGAAAATCACTGATCTGCCCATAAATGCCCTTGCCATCCAGCTTGTACTTCTCAAGCAGTGCAGAAGCAGATCCTGACTCACCAAAGCAATCCTGCATACCAATCTTCATTACCGGTACCGGATAGCTCTTGCAGAGTGCATCACAGACAGCGCTGCCAAGTCCGCCGATCACAGAATGCTCTTCCGCAGTCACAACCTTGCCGGTCTTCTTTGCAGACCTGATGATCAGTTCCTCGTCAAGAGGCTTGATCGTGCAGATATTGATGACCTCTGCGCTGATGCCATCAGCTGCCAGCATCTCTGCTGCTTCCAGTGCATTACCTACACAGATACCAGTGGCAACGATGGTCAGGTCACTTCCTTCTCTGACTACGGTTCCCTTGCCGATCTCGAATTTGTAATCAGGCCTGTCATTGATCACCGGACATGCTGCACGTCCAAAGCGGAGATAAACAGGACCTTCATGCTCAACAGCTGCCCTTACTGCTGCCTTGGCTTCAATATCATCTGCCGGGCACATAACTACCATTCCGGGAATGGTTCTCATCAGGGCGATATCCTCATTACACTGATGAGTCGCACCATCCTCTCCTACAGTGATCCCTGCATGGGTTGCACCGATCTTTACATTCAGATGAGGATAGCCGATAGAATTTCTTACCTGCTCAAAGGCTCTGCCTGCCGCAAACATAGCAAAGCTGCTGGCGAAGGGAATCTTACCCATGGTAGCCAGTCCCGCTGCAATTCCCATCATATTACATTCTGCAATACCACAATCAATATGCCTGTCCGGATACGCTTTCTTAAATACGCCTGTCTTGGTCGCTGCTGCAAGATCTGCGTCAAGCACAACAAGTTCCGGATATTCTGCTCCCAGCTCTACCAGCGCATTGCCGTAGCTTTCTCTGGTCGCGATCTTCTTTACCTCTGCCATTATGCTTCCTCCTTCTTCAGCTCTTCGCTGATCTTCTCAAGATCTGCCATTGCGATAGCATACTCTTCATCGTTAGGCGCCTTGCCATGCCAGCCTGCCTGTCCTTCCATGAAGGAAACACCCTTGCCCTTGATGCTGTGGGCAATGATTGCTGTTGGCATACCCTTGGTCTCTCTTGCTTCCTTGAAGGCCGCGCGAAGGGCATCAAAATCGTGGGCATCCACATTGATCACATGGAAGTTGAAAGCCTTGAACTTTTCATCGATCGGATAAGGAGAACATACCTGATCTACTGCTCCGTCGATCTGCAGTCCGTTATTATCTACGATCACTACCAGGTTGTCCAGCTTACGGAATCCGGCAAACATGGATGCCTCCCATACCTGTCCCTCCTGGATCTCACCATCTCCAAGGAGTGTATATACTCTGACATCACTCTGATCCAGCTTGGCACCAAGTGCCATTCCTGTTGCTGCGGAAATACCCTGCCCAAGAGATCCGCTTGACATATCCACACCGGGAATATGCTGCATACAGGGATGTCCCTGCAGATAGGAACCCAGCTTTCTCAGGGTCTTGAGATCCTCAACCGGGAAATATCCTCTGTGCGCCAGTGCAGAGTAAAGTCCGGGGGCTGTATGTCCCTTGGACAGTACAAACCGGTCTCTGTCTGCTTTCCCCGGATCAGCAGGATCAATATTCATTTCTTCAAAATACAGATACGTAAAAATATCTGCTGCAGACAGGGATCCACCAGGATGACCTGCCTTTGCGCTGTGGACAGCCGTTACGATGCCCTTACGCACTTCATTGGCCATTTTCTTTAGCTCCAGATTATTCATGCTTACCTCCGTTTACCCGAAAAAACATTTTTTTAACCTTTTTTATTCTATCATATTGCCATACTTCCGTCTACGTTAATTGTTGCTCTGATTTTCCCATTAACAGGGCATTTTTACAGCATTTTCCCTTACCGCACCGCATATAATGGATAGAAGTCCTCTTTAGGGAGTTTTCCTTGAAATATCATTTCTTCCGTCCAAAAAAATATCTTGTTCCCGTTATGCTCCTCCTGCTCGTACTCCTTGCCGGCAGCTTTTTGGTTTTCCGCAGTGATTCCCTTCTTTTCCGTCTGTATTCATCAAAGCTGTTTCATACGGAGCTGTCCGGCAACACTCTTACTCTTCATTACCTGATCGCTGATCCTTCCACCTATGGTTTGAATGAAGATCCCGTTCTTCCTGTTTACTCCGGTGCAGAAGAAGACCGGGAAAAGGAGACTGCCTCCCTGAAAAATGCACTGTCCGTGCTTTCCAGGATCTCAACGGACCACCTCTCTTCCGAGGATGCCTATACCTGTCTGCTAACAGAACGCTATCTGCAGTCCCAGCTGAAAGCCACCGCCTTCCCTTATTATCCGGAGCCCTTTTCCCCTGGAAGCGGGATCCAGAACAGCTTTCCTTCCCTTCTTGCCGACTATGCCTTCCGCAGCAGAAAGGATGTGGAGGATTATCTTTCCCTGCTGGAACAGTCCGGTGATTACCTTGACGGTCTCCTTCTCTATGAAAAGGAGAAAGCAGAAGCCGGTCTGTTCATGTCACATGCAGCCGCAGATAAGGTCATAAAGCAGTGCAGTACCATTCTTCCGGAAGATGCCCTCGATGGCTCTCATTTTCTTCAGAAGACATTTGAAGAAAAGGTTTCCCTTCTCGTAAAAGATGGCAGTATAAGTGAAGAAGACGGGAAAGTGTTCTGTGCCAGAAATGACAGCCTGCTCCAGTCCGTCCTTGCCCCCACCTACGTGAGAATGGCTGACACCTTTACTTCCTTCCGGAAATATGGCCACACACCAGCCGGACTGTCCAGCCTTCCTGACGGAAAAGCTTACTATGAGTATCTTCTTTCTGCCACTACAGGCAGTAACCGTCCCATATCCGAAACCAAGCTTCTTCTCTACGAAGACTATGAGAATAATTATAATGCCCTGATTTCACTCCTTACAAAATATCCTGAGATCGGTGACAGTGAGCTGACTGCTTCCCTGGATCTTTCCCTGTCCTCCGCCTCCGGTGCCCTAAAGCAGCTCCATGAACGGATCCAGAAGGATTTTCCTGTCCCCTGTGCTTCCGATCCACTCTCTCCTGTATCTGTCGTACTGAAAACGGTTCCTTCCTCCATGGAGGAATACACCAGCCCTGCCTACTACCTGATCTCCCCGATTGATGACTGGAGCACTCAGACGATCTGTCTGAACAGAAGCAATTTCCATGATAACCTGTCCCTTTACACCACCCTGGCCCATGAAGGCTATCCCGGGCATCTCTACCAGACTATTTACAGCAGACAGTATCTTGGAAAAATGGAAACACCGGCTCTCCGGTATCTTCTCCACTACGGCGGCTACACCGAGGGCTGGGCCTACTATGCGGAAAATCTCTCTTATGACTATGCCAGGGAAATGGCTGTGCACAATCCCCATGCTGCCGCTTACTACGAGGCCTGCCGGTTAAACCGTAATCTCCACCTCGGGCTCTACTCGCTTCTTGATATCGCCATCCATTATGATGGAGCTTCGAAAGAGCAGGTTGCCGGGATCCTTAAGACCATCGGCATCACTGATCCTTCTTCTGTAGATTCCGTTTATGCTTATCTGACAGAGGAGCCCTGCAGCTATCCCAAGTACTATGTGGGCTATCTGGAAATCCTGAAGCTGAAGGAAGAAGCCATGGTGCTGTGGGAAAAGGACTTTTCCCTGTACCGGTTCCACCAGTTCCTGCTGGAAATGGGGCCTGCAGATTTCCAGTCACTGAGGGAGGCGCTGCCCCTGTATGCGGTCTCCTGACTTTTGTGGAAAGTCACCACGCAGCATATGGCTGCAGCTGTACGGCGCAGGCCGCCGGACTCAGTTTTCCTCCAGCATACCTTCGATATAGCCACCGTCCCAGAGCAGAATCTTCAGCTTCTTCGCCGCCTCTACCGCCGGTGTCGTGAAGTACTGATTGGTCATGACCGCTCCTACCATCCGGTCATAATAATCTCTTCCCGCATAGGCCTCCTGGATGGCCTTGACCCCTACCGGTGCCGTATAACGCTTGCACTGGATCGCATAGGTCACCCCATCCTTCTGTGCCAGAATATCAATGCCATAATCTCCGCTCCCCTTCGTCACCTCAACCTCGGTAAAGCCCCTGTCAGCCAGAAGGTCTGCGCAGAAATATTCAAATTCATGTCCCTCCATGTCCTCAAAGACATCCGGGGACTTTTTCTTTCTTTTCACAAAAAATACCAGAAGCACGATCAATAATATGATCCCGGCTCCGGCACCCGCTATCCACAGCATTCCATTTATTGTCGCCATGTTGTCCACATCCTTTCCTCCAATTGACAAAACAGCCAAACCGCCTTACAATCGTTTCAGCTTCGACAATACAGCTGCGCAAAGAAGCAATATAAAGGAGTACTTATGGAAAATCTGATATTCAGCCTGAATGCAACTATCCCTATTTTTCTGCTTATGGTCTTTGGCTACATCCTGCAGCAGATCCACTTTCTGGATGCCTCCTTCGTAAAGACCTTAAACTCCTTCAACTTCAAGGTGACGCTTCCCTTCCTGCTCTTCCGCGATATCGCTTCCTCGGATTTCTCTGAGGTCTGGGATACCCGTTATGTCCTGTTCTGCTTCTTCGCCACCTTATTCTGTATTGCCTTTACCTGGATTATAACAGCTTGCCTGTCCCATAGAAAGGACTTGGTTGGAGAATTTGTACAGGCTTCCTACCGGAGCAGTGCCGCTGTCCTTGGAATCGCCTTTATCCAGAATATTTACGGAGATGCCAAAATGGCTCCCCTCATGATCATCGGCACGGTGCCTCTTTATAATGTAGCTGCCGTTATCATTCTTTCCCTGACTGCAGAAGGAAATGGCGGCTTATCCCCTGCCGCCCTGAAGAAGTCACTGAAGGGCATCCTGACAAACCCCATTATCCTCAGCATCGCCGCCGGCATGATCTTTTCCCTGCTTCCCATCTCTATGCCCGTGATTGCAGAAAAGACGGTAAATAATATCGCTGTTCTGGCAACACCGCTTGCCCTGATCGGCCTTGGTGCCGGCTTTGAGGGCAAAAAAGCGCTGGCTGAAATTAAGCCAACGCTGATCTGTTCTGCTATGAAATTATTACTCTGGCCGATCATCTTTCTTCCGATCGCCGCCTATATGGGCTTCACCAGTGAGAAGCTTGTGGGTATCCTCGTGATGCTCGGCTCCCCCACTACCGTAAGCTGCTACATCATGTCCAAAAATATGGGACATGAGGGAGTCCTGACCTCCAGTGTAGTGGTCACCACAACCTTTTTCAGCTCCGTGACCCTGACACTGTTTCTGTATCTCATCAAGAGCTTTGGACTGATCTGATCCTCAAGCTGCTCCTGACAATATGTTTCTACCGGCGTCAGAAACATACCTGCTGTTTCTATCTGCGTTGTCACATATGTATATTTTATTACTTTATTTTCTGTCTCATATCTCTTTACTCTTTGATCAGGTCTCCAATATTACTTATTTCAAAGATACTCTTTTTTGGCTCATTCGTATTCTCTCCATTTTTCATCCACTGATCACCCCTGCGATCACCACGCTCGCTATGATCCCGGAAAGCGTGGCAAGCAGTGCTCCCGGCAGCGTATATCTGGTCTTCGTGACCTTCGCCGCCAGGAAATAAACGCTCATTGTATAAAAAATCGTTTCCGTACAGCTCATCATGATCGAAGTGACAAGCCCGATATAGGAATCTGTCCCGTAATTCTTGAAAATATCCAGCACCAGCCCGGTAGCGGCCGAAGAAGAAAACATCCTGATAAAGGAAAGCGGCAGGAGCTGTGCCGGAAAGTGCAGATATTCTGAGACCGGCAGGAACAGCTCCTCCAGGAAATCAAGAAAGCCGGAAGATCGGAGTACTCCCACTGCGATCATCAGTGCCACCAGTGTCGGCATGATCCCCACCACGGTTTTCAGCCCTTCCTTCGCCCCTTTTACAAAATCCTCATATATCTTACAGTGACTGGCAAGTCCGTAAGCAATAATATAAAAGACCAGCGCCGGGATGATCATATTCGACAGATTGGTAAGCACAAATGCCATATAAAGGCTCCTGATAGGCTGATTCCTTATCAGTATATGCCGGGTTCCTTCAGATCAGCACCGTTCTGGCATCTCCGGTGAGCGGATTTCGTTTCTCATAATCAAACAGCAGGAAGCCCGGCTTCTCCCACCTTTCGCAGATCTTCTCCGGACAGTTCTCCCACACCGGATAAAAGAAAGCTTCCATATGGGTCATTTTCATCACCTGTTTAGCATGATAGCCCTCATATCCCGTAAGGATCTCCGGCTCCTTCTCTTCCTTTTCATAGAAATCCGCCATTTCCCTGTAATAACAGGTCTGATCAGCCGCAAAGGATGGCCTGCTCTTGGCATTTTCCCGAAGATAATAGTCGCAGGTCAGAAGCTCTGTATAAAGGTCTGCTTTTTCCGGCTCCCTTTCCATGGCAAAATCAAGAAGCACCTGATAGCGGTAGCTCCTTGCCGGTGTATTAATAAAATAGCCCTTTTCCTCGTAGTAATCTGCGAGCCTGGAATACATCTGAAAAGGCCCGGAAAAAGCCTGTTCCAGCACCAGCAGTGTTTTCCGGAACTGATTGGAATTGTAATAAAGCTCTACCATTTCCTCGATCCGTTTGAGCCGCAGGATCTCGTCAAAGCTGAGCCACTTCGTATAAAGCACCTCATAAGGCGGTGTACTCTGATAGACGATCCCGTACTGCTCCGTCATGTGATACATGGGCGAGCCCTTCAGCACCTTCAGGAATCCAAGCTGAAGCTGCTCCGGCTTCATGGCATAGACCTCATCAAAAGAGCGCCCAAAGCTTTCATAATCTTCATAGGGCAGTCCGGCGATCAGATCCAGATGGATATGGATATTGCCAGGCTCCCGGAGCCTTGCGACCACTCCGGCGATATGTCTCGTATCCGCATACCTGTTGATCTCATGAAGTGTCTTATCATTAGTCGTCTGAATACCGATCTCAAGCTGCACAAGCCCTGGCCGCATCGCAGCAAGTGCTGCAAGCTGCTCTTCATTCATGATATCTGCAGCCACCTCAAAGTGGAAATTTGTGACACCATTGTCATGTTCCCTGATATAATTCCAGATGAAAAGGGCATGCTCCCGGTTACAGTTAAAGGTTCTGTCCACAAACTTTACCTGCGGTACCTTCTTTGCAAGAAAATAAGAAAGCTCCTGCTCCACTTTTTCATGACTCCTGAGGCGCACCTTTCTTTCTATGGAAGAAAGACAGTAGGTACACTGGAACGGACAGCCTCTTGAGGTTTCATAATACAGGATCCTGTTCTCATATTCCTGCAGATCGGTATACAAAAAAGGAAGCTCATCCATCGACAGCTCCCTTCTGCTTCCTGTAAATCCGTCTGGCAGAAGTAATCCCTTTACTCCATGATAATCCTTCTCATCCCTGTAGCAGGAGAGCAGCTCACGGAAGGTTTCCTCTCCTTCTCCTGTCATGATCCCTGTCACATAAGGAAACTGCGCAAGCACTTCATCTCCCTCAAAAGAAACCTCCGGTCCTCCAAGCCAGATATCCCGGCCGGGCAGTACCTTGTGGATCTCCGGTAAAAGCTCCTGCACCATCCTGAAATTCCAGATATAGCAGGAGATGCCGACCGCATCCGGCCTTCTCCTGTAAATATCGGAAAGGATCTGCTCCTTCAGATGATTGATCGTATACTCCGCCAGTTCAACGGTATTTTGATATTCTTTCCCTGCATACAGCTTCAGATAATGAATGGCAGGGTTGGAATGGATATATTTGGAATTAATTCCAACCAGTAAAAATTTCATATTACAGACTCTTGATAAACCGGTCGAATGCCTCCTGTCCCTCTGCAGTCCTCTTATAAACGCCTGCATCCTCAAGAACCTGCATGAACACCAGACCGATTTCCTTTTCTATGACAGTATCGATATTTTCCTCATCTATCTTATCATACTTTGCAGAAAATTCCTCTACCCAGTCTGCATGTTTTGCAAGAACCTCATCCTTACGGATATCCTTTCCTGTCAGCACAGCTTCCTTTAAGGCTTCCATCTCACCCTTCAGCCTTGCCGGAAGTACGGCAACTCCCATCACCTCGATCAGACCGATATTTTCCTTCTTGATGTGATGCAGCTTTGCATGGGGATGATACACACCAAGAGGATGCTCCTCTGTGGTAATGTTATTGCGGAGTACCAGATCCAGCTCATATCTGTCATCTCTCTTTCTGGCAATGGGTGTGATCGTATTGTGCTTCTCTCCGTCTGTCTCTGCAAAGATAAAGGCTGCCTCATCGCTGTAGCCTCTCCAGGCATCCAGGATCTTATCTGCCAGTGCAATGATCCTCTCTGTATCCTCTCCGGAAAGGCGGATCACGGACATGGGCCACTTCACAACGCCTGCTGCCACATCCTCAAAGCCGGGAACGGTAAAGCTTCTCTCCACACCAGCTCTTGCCATGGCAAACTCATAATGACCGCCCTGGAAATGGTCATGGCTTAAAATAGAGCCTCCCACGATCGGCAGATCCGCGTTGGAGCCAAGGATATAATGCGGGAACTGCTTCACAAAATCAAACAGCTTGCAGAAGGTATTGTGATCGATCTTCATCGGCACATGCTGTCCGTTAAATACGATGCAGTGCTCATTGTAATATACATAAGGAGAATACTGGAATCCCCACTCACTTCCCTGAATAGTGATCGGGATGATCCTGTGGTTCTGTCTGGCCGGATGGTTCAGTCTGCCTGCATAGCCTTCATTTTCGCGGCAGAGCTGACACTTCGGATAGCTTGACTGCTTCGCATTCCTGGCTGCTGCAATAGCCCTTGGATCCTTCTCCGGCTTGGAGAGGTTGATCGTAATATCCAGATCTCCATATTCTGTAGAGGCGATCCACTTTTTATCTTTCCTGATACGGTATCTGCGGATATAGTCCGTATCACAGCTGAATTTGTAATAATATTCAGTAGCCTTCTTCGGGTTCTCTGCATAGAGTGCGCGGAAGGTGCGGATCACTTCACTCGGTCTTGCGACCAGCATACCCATGATCTTCGTATCAAACAGATCCCGGTAAACCACACTGTTTTCTTCCATCAATCCTGCTTCATATGCATAATCCAGCATTTCGGCAAGGATCCCCTCCAGATCTTCTACAGAAACGCATACCTCTTCCTCACTGTCATCGATCTCCTGCAGCTGAAAAAGCTCTAACAGTCTGTTGATTGTATAGATTTTGTCCTCCTCCGGCACAAGTCCGGTCAGGATCCCATATGCTGTCAGCTTCCTGATATTGTCAAAAATCTTTTTCTGTTCCATTTCTTATCTCCCCTGCCTTATAAAATTACCGGACCGTCTCCGATCTCTACTACATAAAAGTCTGCTGCATAGCCGATCTTTGCAAGGTAGGCATCACCGACCTGTTTCTTAAAGGTATCGATCGCGTCATCCTCTACGATACTTACAGTACAGCCGCCAAAGCCTGCACCCGTCATACGGGATCCGATCACACCTGGCACCTTCCATGCTGCCTCAACCAGCGCATCAAGCTCGATACCGGTTACCTCATAGTCATCACGAAGAGAAACATGAGAAGCATTCATAAGCTGTCCAAACTGTGCGATATCATTGGCCTCCAGTGCCTTTACTGCCTTCAGCGTTCTCTGGTTCTCATAAACTGCATGCTTTGCCCTTCTGACCCTTGTTTCGTCCTTGATCGCAGACTTATATTCTTCAAACTGCTCTTCACTCAGCTCGCCAAGGCTCTTGATATCTACTACCTTCTGCAGCTCTGCCAGTGCTGTTTCGCACTCGCTTCTTCTTTCATTGTACTTGGAATCCCCAAGTCCTCTCTTCTTGTTGCTGCAGGCGATCACGATCTTCGCATTCTGTAATTTCACCGGCACATAGGCATAGGAAAGATCAGCTGTATCAAGGAAGATCGCATGCTCCTTCTTACCCATGGCGATAGCAAACTGATCCATGATGCCGCAGTTGACACCGTTGAATTTATTCTCAGAGAACCGGCCGATCAGTGCCAGATCCTGATTGCTTACCTGGAAACCGAAGAAATCACGCAGGATCGCTCCTGTCAGCACCTCTACGGATGCAGAGGAAGAAAGTCCGGATCCATTGGGAATATTACCATTTAACAGAATGTCCATCCCCTGCGGGATCTCAAAGCCTCTCTCCCCGAATGCCCACATAACACCCTTCGGATAGTTGGTCCAGTCTGCCTCCTTCTCCGGCTTCAGACCGTCAAGGGAAGACTCGATCACACCAAGCTGTTCAAAATTCATAGAATAGAAACGGAGTCTTCTGTCATTTCTCACCCTGGCGGCGGCATAGGTCCCGATCGTCAGTGCACAGGGAAAAACATGACCTCCGTTATAGTCTGTATGTTCTCCAATCAGATTTACACGTCCCGGTGCAAAAAACACCTTCACGCCATCTGTATCCCCAAATACTTTTCCAAATTCCTTTAAAACTGTTTCTTTCATTGCCAACCCTCCATTCACCTTTGTACCCTTATGGTAAATTAATACCAACAAAAAAAACAGACAGGTTTGTTATACAAACCTGTCAAAATGTTAACCGTTTATTTTATTGACCTGATTGATAAAATCCTCAATCTGCTTCAGATATTCCTGATTCTTCCTGGTTTCCCCCTTCTGCATCTCCTTACGGTATGCTGAGGGTGACATCTGCTTTAACTGCCGGAATGCCTTGGAAAATACCAGCGGATCCGTATAGCCGCAGGAAAGGGCGATACTTTCTACCGGAAGTACCGTTACCTGCAGAAGCTCCGCCGCCTTGGTCAGGCGGAATACCGAAAGGAACTGCTGGGGTGACATTCCCATGGCTTTCTTAAATAATGTATAGAGATAGCTCCTGTTAATACAGACGTAATCGGCAACATCCGTGATCTTGATGGGATTGCAGTAATTCCCGACAATAAAAGCAACAGCCCGTTTCACATAGGTATCTGCCTTGTCATCCTCTCCCCTTTCTTCAACCGGTGCACTCTCTGCAATCAGGGAAAGGAATAGCTGAAGCTGTCCATTTCTCCGGAGCTCATTGGATACTCCAAAGGTATTGTGCTCCAGCATATCCTTCACAGACTGATAAATCTCTTTCCCTTTATCTGTCTTAAATACCGGGCTTGTCAGGGACAGTCCCATGGAATTCAGCACATCCTGTGCCAGGGAGCCATAGAATCCCACCCACACGTACGTCCAGGGATCAGCTTCATCCGCCTGGTAAAAAGCAAGCTCCTCCGGTGGAATCAGAAAGCCGTAGCCCTGCTCCAGCGGGTATTCCTTGCCGCCAAGCTGAAGCCTCCCCCGTCCGCTGACAATATAATGGATCAGATAATGGGGCTTTAAGGCCGGACCAAAGCTGTGAAGCGGCTCTGTCCTTGACAGTCCGCAGCAATTCACATATAAGCTTCCGCTTTTTTCTCCGGTGAACTCACGCTGATATGCTTTTTCCACACCCGGCTCCTTTCTGTAGCCCTCATTCTGTTCTGCTTCCCTGTTATCTTCTTGCTGCTGCCAGAAGCTCATCCACAGTCGTAAATGCCATACCAGTCACAGTATCCGCACATCCGTAATATATCGCAATCCTTCCCGTATCTGCATCCGTCAGTGCCGCACAGGGGAAGGTTACGTTCGGCACATCACCAACACACTCATAATATTCGTGAGGCGCCAGAATATATTCTTTGGATCTCGCCAGTACCTTCCATGGCTTCTCCAGATCCAGAAGTGCCACACCCATACGATAAACAAAGCCATTGCAGGTCGTGATAACTCCATGATAGATCAGAAGCCAGCCTTCATCAGTCTTGATCGGGATAGGCCCAGGTCCTACCTTAGTGCATTGCCATGCAGACTCATCTCCGGGGATAGGCCCCATGATATGTCTGTGATGTCCCCAGAATTCCATGTCCTTACTGAAGCTGACGAAAATATCACCAAAAGGAGTATGTCCTGTATCACTGGGTCTTGAGAGCAGTGCATACATGCCATCGATTTTCTCCGGGAACAACACACCATTCCTGTTATAGGGAAGGAATGCATTCTCCAGCTGTACAAATTTCTTGAAATCATAGGTATAGGCTACGCCGATCGTCGGTCCATGATAGCCGTTACACCATGTAATATAATATCTGTCCTCCAGAAAGCAGACCCTCGGATCATAACGGTATTCCCTGTGAAGGATCTCCTCATCCGCTCCCTCGAAATGGATCGGCTCATCCTCAATCTCCCAGTGAATGCCATCCCTGCTTCTTCCTGCAAAAATATCCATACTGATAGATCTGCTGTCACAGCGGAATACCCCTGCAAAGCCATCCTCAAACGGAACTACCGCACTGTTAAAAACACTGTTGGAAACCTTATTTCCGTTTCTTCCGATGATCGGATTTTCGCTGTAGCGCCATACCGGCATGGTATATCCTTCCGGCTTGTCCTGCCACGGAATATTTGGCAGTGATTTTCCAATAATCTTACTCATACGTATTCCATCCTTTGGTAATTCTTCTGTTTATTCTGTTACCTTAAGTTCTCCCTGCCACAGTTCCCTGTCCTGATCCATTAGGACAATACGGAACATTCCGGGTTCTACTACCTTATTCATATCACAATTATACAATGCAAGCTCATCAAAGGCAATCCGTATTCCTGCCTCTTTTTCTTCTCCCGGTTTCAGGCGGATCTTGGTAAATCCCTTCAGTTCACGGACACGGCGTACTACAGAAGCCTGCAGATCTGTGATATACAGCTGAGGAACGCAAAAGCCTTCCCTGTCCCCTGCATTTTTTACCTTAAACTGCAGTTCCACTCCTGTTTTCTGAAGCTGTTCTTCTGTTATTTCCTTTTTCTCCAGCTTTACACCTGTATAGGTATATTCTGTATAATCAAGCCCATATCCAAAGGAAAACAACGGACTCTGCTTCTCATCCAGATAATGCATTGCCTGATAGGAGCTCTTGTAATTATAATAAACCGGCAGCTGTCCGTTTGCTCTCGGAAGGGATACCGGAAGTCTTCCGGACGGATTTACAATACCACGGAGGATCTCCGCAATGGCCTGTCCGCCGCAGGGTCCTGGATAGAAGGATAAAAGAAGAGCATCCGACTCCTTTTCCACTTCATTGATTATCATGGGACGTCCGGCTATAACAACAGTGATCACCTTTTTGCTCTTTGCCCGTACTGCGCGGAACAGCCTCATTTGGGCTTCCGGGATATTCAGCTCTGACCGGTCCATGCCTTCCCCGCAGTCCATATATAAGTGATCAGAAAGTCTGGCTGCACCGTTTGCATCAAAGTCAGCCTCTGTAAAGCGGCTGGATGAAGAACCAAGAACCACAACGCTCACATCACATTTTTCCGCTTTTTCTTCTGCTTCCAGAAGCATTTCCTCTGTAGTTTCTGTCAGGTCACTTCCCTTTGCGAAAAGGATCTCTGCTTCCGGATACTGTTTATGAATTCCCTGATAAACAGTAGTTACCGAGTTTTCCCTGACAGGCGGTGTATAATCACCAAGCTGGCTGTAAATATCATCTGCATTTGGGCCAGTGACCAAAATACTTCCGGCATTTTCAAGAGGCAGGCTGTTTTCCCTGTTTTTCAACAGAATCACAGACTCTCTGGCAAGATTCAATGATTCCGGATACTCCTCATAAGAAAACTCCGGCAGCATATTTTCCTCAACGAATGGATGTTCAAAGATACCCGCTTCAAATTTCAGCTTCAGGACACGGCGTACCGCCTGATTGATCTCATCCTCTGTGATCAGTCCTTTTCCTACAGCCTCTTCCAGATGGCTGTAGGCTTCGTCCAGAAGCCCGACATCTACACCTGCCCGGAGTGCAAGTCCTGCTGAAACGGTTCCATCACCTGTCATTTTATCAAGCTGATCGATTGCCAGTGCATCTGCCATAACAATGCCATCGAATCCGAATTCATTCCGCAGCAGCTCTGTCAGCAGCTTCCTGTTTGCATGACAGTAGATACCATCGATCTCATTATAGGCAGCCATGACACCCCTTACACCGGCTTTTACTGCACCCTGCATGGCCGGCAGATGGATTTCTCTGAGTTCATGCTCTCCAATTCTTGCTGCACTGGCATTTACGCCACCAGTTGATTCTCCCTGTGCAGCAAAATGCTTGGCTACCACCTGTACACCGCCTTCATGGAGTCCCGTGATCGCTGCTGCCGCCAGATTGCTGCTTAAGAAAGGATCCTCACCATAGCATTCCTCAGATCTTCCCCATCTGGGATCCCGGAGCATATCCAACATGGAGCACAGCGCCAGGTGGGCACCCATACCTTTCAGCTGACTGCCACAGACACGATATGCTTTCCGCAAAAGTTCCGGATGAAACGTTGCACCAGCAGCCAGATTAACCGGAAGAAGATATCCGTCCAGCGCCTGATGCCCGTGAGGACATTCCGAGCTCATCATGACCGGAATATGAAGTCTAGAATGCTCCATTACGTACTTTTGGATCTCATTATACAATTTTATGGCCATTTCTCCGCAAAGACCGTTTTCATAATCTCTCTCCGACCAGGGATCCGAACGGTACAGCCCGTACAGGGCTCCAAGTCCTCCGCAGTTCTCCACCTCTTTATAAAATTCATCCTTCAGGGTAACAGTATCACCCTTTCTGTCATAGATCCGGAATCCATAAAGCTTCTGATTCAGCTGTCCTGCTTTTTCTTTCAGTGTCATTTCCGCAAGCAGCAGGTCAGCACGTTCTCCTGCACTTTTACCGGTATCCATCCATGATCTGTTTTCGCTACTATTTCTGTTCATTTTTCTATATCCTGCAGTTCTGCTTCCAGCAGTTCTCTCCTTTTAAATATCTGTTTTTACTTTTTCATCGCCCAGCCTGTTTACCCTTTCACTGCGCCATCTGAAAATCCCTTGTAGATCCATTTCTGTGCAAATATAAATCCTACAAATACAGGTATACTCACCACGATAATTCCTGCTGCGATCACACTCCATTCTGACGAGTAAGGACCAATAAAGCGGTACAGCACTGTTGACATGACACCTTTTTCTGTTGCCGGCAGATACAGAAATGCTGTATAAAAATCATTATAAATATATGTAATTTTAATAATGCAGGCAGTTACGATCGCAGGCTTTAACATCGGGAGCAAAATATTCCAGTAAATCCTGAAGTAGGAACAGCCTTCCATTAATGCAGACTCATCTACAGAAATGGAAATCTGATTCAGATACTGTCTGTAAAGATACAGGCTTACAATATCTACTCCGGAATATAGGATAACAACACTGAACAGATTATTGACAAGACCTACTCTGGCAAAATCCTTGAAAATGATCAGATGTACGATAATGCCTGGCACGAAGGAAGCCATCATATAAAATCTGTCAATAAATCCCTTTCCCTTAAACTGGAAACGGGACAGGCAGAAGGCAACCATTGTACACAATACAGTAGATATAATGCAGGCAAATACAATAATAAAAATGGTATTTATAAATCCTCTGAGCACATTACCCTTTATCATTACAGTTGCATAATTGCTGAAATTCTTAAAGTTTTCTGGAAGCTCCATGCTGCCCGTGGAGAGATATTCAATTTTCGTTTTAAAGGAAGCCAGAAAAACACCGATCAGAGGATAAATGACAACAAATGCCACAAAGATCAATATGATGTATTTCAGGATAGCTATACTGTATTTTTTTACTTTATCACTCATATGTATTCTCATTCTCCTCCTTGAAAACAATATTCTTAAACACCATAACAACAGCTGCTATCACCAGCATACAGATTGCCATGGCACAGGCCTGTCCATATTTGTTATAGCTGAATGCTGTTTCAATCAGTGTTGTGGAAAAGGAGTTCGTTCCATTCTTTCCATTCGTGAGAACATAAGGAATGTCAAATACAGAAATAGAATTCACAATGGAGAAAGTCGCCATCAGTCCGACAATCATTTTGATATTCGGATAAGTAATGGCTTTGAACATTGCCCATGTCCCGGCTCCGTCAATTGCTGCTGCATCATAATATTCCGAGGAAATAGACTGCATAGTTCCAAGATAGATCAGAAAGCTGTAGCCCACATTTTTCCACAGGAAAATAAATGCCAGTGCAAAATTGCAGGTTTTAGGATCTGAAATCCATACCTTAATATAGTCACCAAAACCTGCCACATTCATCAGCGTATCCAATCCACCACCGATCTGATAGAACATACGGAATGCCATAGCTACCGCTACACCATTCATAATGAACGGGAAGAAAATGATTCCTTTAAAAAAGCCGCTCCCACGCAGCTTCTTGTTCATGATCACTGCGAGAAACAGTGAGAGCACCTGCTGCAGAAGCCCTGCCAGAAGATAATAACCTGCCGTCACAAATACATTTCTGTAGGATTCTGTTGTAAAAATATTTTTGTAATTATAAACGCCCACGAAATCATACGGTGACACAGAACCCTTCCAGTCCGTAAAGCTGTAATAAAACATGGTAATGATAGGATATACTGTAAAATACAGAAGAAAGAGCATCGGAATTGTTAAGAACAGAATCAATATCTTTCTTTTCTGCCATTTTCTTTTGGATCCCAGTTTCCCTTTTTCTTGTTTTGCCAATTGCTGTACCTCCATCCTGTTCCGACTTTCTCACTATTTTTTTGTCTTTTTTATACTATATTGATATCATATAGTATAATGAATGGGAGAGCGTATACCGCCCTCCCATCAGGCTATCATGTGCTGAAGCTGCTTACTGGAAATTCTTTCCCCAGAGCTCATTCAGCTTATCATATTCAGGCTCTCCACCATTCATAACCGGCAGCATAACATAATCAAGAAGATATCCATCGAAAGAGTAAACATCTATCTCAGCAGTTCCTGCCATTTCCTGAATCTTAGGATCCTTTGCAGGAGAAGTATAAGTCTCTACATAATCAAGATCCTGCAGGAACGCAAGATCAGGCTGGTTTTCACCACCGTCAATCATGATTTCATTCATACCAAGTGCCAAGGCCATATTCTCACAGAAGAATGCACAAAATTCCTTTGCAAGCTCAAGGTTTTCAGAATTCTTATTAACACCCATAAACAGATCCTGCGCAATTCTCATTCTGAGCTTATTGTCCGCACTTACATCATTCTTGTAAGGGAAAGGAATAAACCCAATAGAATCAGCGGAAAGACCAAGTTCTTCTGCATGCTCCTGTGCCTGGGATAATGCCCATGTACCTGTAAATATAAATGCAGTTTTCTCTCCGCCAATGGATGTCAGTGAAGAATCCCACTGATCTGCTGTTACAACATCAGCTTCTACATATCCCTTCTTTGCAAAATCAGCCAGAATATCATCAGCTTCTCTTAAAGCACTTCCTTCAGCCCACGGAGTCTGATCTGTCAGAATCTTATTTGCATAATCATCATCACCAGACATGGTGATTGCCAGATTGTCCCAGTAACGCATGGTCCATACAGAACCTGCATTTGTGTAAATACCCGTAATACCATTTTCTTTACACTTTTCGAGATCTGCATACAGCTCATCGAGAGTTTTGGGAACCACACCATCACAGTATGTATCCAAAACTGTTTTATTGTAAAGAAGTCCTTCGTATACGATACCGATCGGAATGCCATAGCTCTGGCCTTCATACTGCATATAGTCACCATAATAGTATTTTGATGCCATTTCTGCCGCATCTCCTAGAGGTGCAAAATAATTTGGCAGCTCACTTGCCAGCAGAACAGAAGGAACAAGGATTACATCCTCATATTGTCCACCAGTCAGTCTGGTAACCTGCTGTTCATCACTTGCACCTGACAGTGTTGTAAATTTTACTTCTTTTAATTCAGGGTGAAGCTTCTTGAATTCATCCACAATAGGAACAATATTTTCTTCATAGAAATCTTCCGGATAATGGAATGCAAGAGACAAGGTAACATCTCCTGCTGCCGTACTGTCATCTGCTGCCGTACTGTCATCTGCTGCCTCTGTTTCCTGTGTTTCTGCTGCAGTGCTGTCAGTTTCTGTTGCTGTACCGGTACTGCTTCCGCATCCGGCAAGTGTTGTCATAACCATTGCTGCAGTCATAATCGCTGCAATCCATTTTTTCTTCATTATGATGCCCTCCCTTTGGTTCATTTTTATTTGGATTGACTTTATTAAACACCATATCAGTCCCTTTTTCCTCTTTCATGTTGACTATGTTTTATGGTATATTGATCTTCCCTTTTTTTGAATTTCCTATTGATAATTTTTATGTGAACACTTATTTTATAGGTAATCTTTTTTATTGAAGGAGAGAATGATTCATGCTACCTATCTTTCTGAAACTTGCAAAAGAAGAATATGATTTTGGTCCCCGTGCCCTGTACCAGACAAGTGTTGCTGATACTTTTCCAGATCATTATCATGATTTTTATGAGGTCTTTCTGGTAACTTATGGCAAAGCTGTTCACAGCATCAATAATTCCCAGCAGCTCCTGTCCCAGGGAAGTCTTGTCTTTATACGCCCTAATGATGTCCACAGCTACGCTGCCATTAACTATTTTGATTTCAAGATCATTAACATCGGGTATTATATAAGTGAAATCGCCCCCGTTCTTTCATACCTTGGCATTTCCCCTTCTGTCATTGACTCTCCTCTGCTTCCTATTCACCTTAAAATAGAAGGAAAACAGTTTGATCATCTGCGTGATATGCTTTTAGAGCTCGCTTCCCTGTACCCCAGTCAAAAATGCCGCCCCTTATTCCGTTCCTTCGCTTCTGAGCTCTATTATCCTCTGCTTGGCGCAGAAACAGAATTTGTCCATACAAGAACTCAGCTGATTCCGGACTGGCTCTACAAGCTGGATATTGAAATGAGCAAACGTCACAATTATATCCAGGGGCTCCAAAGGCTCATGGAATTATGCAACTATTCCCAGGCCCACGTGATCCGCTCCTTTCAGAAGTATTATAAGATGTCTCCCACGGAGTATATCAACAGTAAGCGTATGGTATATGCCTGTGAGCTGATCCTTTCTAATAAGTACAGCATTACTGAGATCTGTTATCAGTGCGGATTTAATAATCTGAGTCATTTCTATAATGTATTTCACTCTATTTATCACTGCACTCCAAAGGATTTTGCCGCAAGGCATATGTAACAGAACTTATCAATACAGCATAATAAAAAGCGCATAGAGTAAAGGTGAATTTTTTACTTCTGTTATACACTGAAATCAGTCTCATTAATCTATTTTTCAGAACTGCAGGATAACAGAATTATATGACAGGAGATCTATACAATGAATAGAAAACATATCCAAGATACCTTTGATTATTTTTTACATTTTACCGAAATTTACCGCACAAATGAGAACAAGTATCTCCGGGAGGCACGCATACTGAAGCTTCAGATTCCGCACATTCTACAGGATTTCCAGAAGGGAGATCTTCTTGCTGGCAGTATTCACCACACCTTTATTGGCTTCAGTCCGCAATATGGCGGCAAATACATTTACTTTTTTGAAGAGGATCAGGCAAGAAAACTTCTTGACGATAATAGGGAATTCCTGTCCCGGATTGATGAAATAGAAGCTGCCATTGCTTACTGGCATACAGAACGTACTCTGTACAAGCTGAATGATCGTTTTGCATCAAAGCATGGTCATCTCGATCCATATCAAAAGGCTGTACACAGACTGGGGGAAGAAGGGCGCCTTGGCGTTTCCAGCATTCCTGATGGTCGTCTTGCCCTCACCATACCCGATCTGGACAAGCTTCTTCAGCTTGGACTTCACCATCTTTATGAAGAAGCTGCACTGAAGGATCAGACAGATCCTTTTATCCAGGCTCTGCTGATCACGATTACTACAGTTGAGGATGCCATTGATTTCTACAAATATCAGCTCTGCAGCCTTTTGGAAAAGGATCCCGATAATACAGAGCTGCGCCGTATTTACGCTGACCTCAGCCGCATCCGTTATCAGAAACCAAATACTTTTTTAGAAGCCCTGCAGCTTTTCTGGATCTATGCTGTGATATCTGACCTGATGAATTATGGCCGTATGGATATTTATCTTGGCGATTTCTATGCTGCAGATCTTCAGCAGGGCATTATTGATGAAGAAACAGCTATCAGCTATCTTACTGATCTTTATGGAAAGATCAGGCGAATCGGCAAGATCCATGACGCCCGCATCATCCTTGGCGGTCTTGGACGAAGAAATCCCCAGAATGCAGATCAGCTTGCTCTTCTCCTTATGGAAACCACCAGGCGGACAAAAGAGGTTATCCCCCAATTGACATTACGATGCTACGAGGGTATGAACCAGACTGTTTTTGACAAAGCCCTTCAGGTAAATGCCGAAGGCTGCTCCTTTCCGATCCTGTACAGTGACGATACCAATATTCCCGCTATCCAGAAAGCCTTTCAGGTAAATCTGGACGATGCCATGAGCTATATTCCGGCCGGCTGTGGTGAATATATTCTGGAGGGGCGGAGTGTGGGAACTCCAAACAGCTCCCTGAATCTGTTGAAAGCACTGGAGCTTGCCCTTCATCACGGCAGAGATATGTATTATCAGGTACAGGCCGGTCCCGATACTGGTGCTGTAGAGGATTTTGCAACCTTTGAAGATCTCTGGGATGCCTTTACTGCACAGATAGATCCTGAGCTTACTCTTGTAGCCTTTGCAGAAAAAGACTGTTACGATATCATTGCCGAAAATGCCGGGTGTCTTCATCTGAGTCTTTTGATGCACGACTGTTTGGAAAAAGGTAAACCTCTTTTAGAAGGTGGTGTCCGCTATTTTCACGGCATGACTGAAATCATGGGTATGATATCTGCCGCTGACAGTCTTACTGCAATCAAAACCCTTGTTTATGACAGGCAGATCATGAGTTTAAAACAGCTTGTAAGTATACTGGATGCCAATTTTGAAGGCTATGAAAAGGAGCGCAGGCTTATGCAGTCCTGCCCCAAGTACGGAAACGACAATGATGAAGCCGACCGCATGGCAATCCGTGTCTTTAACTATATCGCAAAGGCCAGCCTCGCCCTTACAGATCAGACCGGCCTTGATAAATACATGATGGTCAGTGTCAATAATAGTGAAAGCGCTGTCTGGGGCAATGTCACCATGGCATCTGCCTGTGGAAGGAAAAATGGAGAAGCTCTTGCCAATGCCAACGGGGCTTCTATTGGCTGTGACAGAAGTGGTGCCACCGCACTTTTAAATTCCATGCGCAAATTTGATCACTCACTGCATGCCGGCGTGATTAATAACATCCGTTTTACAAAAGAACTGTTTACAGACCAGTTTGATAAAATGAAACAGCTTATCCAGGCATTTTTCATGAATAATGGCAGTCAGCTGAATCTGATGGTAATTGGAAAGGATGACCTGATCAAAGCCAAGGAGCATCCCGAGAAATATCAGAACCTGATTGTCAGGATCGGTGGCTTCAGTGCCCGCTTTGTAGAACTGGATCCCATTGTACAGGAAGAAATTATCAGACGTACTACGTTTGCTTCCTAGATTGTGAGGAAATATGGGTATTATTTTTGATATACAGAAATTCTGTCTCCACGATGGTCCTGGGATCCGCACCACTGTTTTTCTGAAGGGCTGCAACATTCGCTGTCTCTGGTGTCATAATCCGGAATCGTTCCAAAAGCAGCCGGAACTTTCCTACACAGCTTCCAACTGCATTGGCTGTGAGCGCTGTACTACTGTATGTCCGGTTCATGCACACTCTTTTGATGAAAACGGACATCATATAGACCGTTCTCTGTGTACTGCCTGTGGCACCTGCGTACAGGAATGCCTGACAAATGCCCTGAAGATTTTCGGCATGGAACGCAGTGTACAGGATATCCTTTCAGAAGTGGTAAAGGACCGGCCTTATTTTGAACAGAGCGGTGGCGGCATCACAATCTCTGGTGGAGAACCTACTACGCAGTACGATTTTCTGCTTGAGCTTCTTACCGAAGCAAAGAAAGAAAATCTGCACATCTGTCTGGAAACCAATGGCATCGTTGCACCGGCACGATTTCGGGAGCTTACCCGTTATGTGGATCTGTTCCTGTTGGACTATAAAGCTACTGGTGCCGGACTCCACAGGCGGCTGACAGGTGTTGATAATCACCTCATGCTGGAGAACCTTGCATATATGAATGAGATCCATCATCCTCTCATTCTCCGCTGCCCCATTATTCCCGGCTGTAACGATACAGAAGAGCATTTTTCTGCTATACGTCATTTACAGGAATCCTACTCCTGTATCCAATCCTGTGAGATCATGCCCTATCACTCCCTTGGCAGCTCCAAATGGGAACAGCTTGGCAGGGATTATTCCCTTTCTGACCTTCCTGATGCCAGTATGGAGCAGAAGGCTTTCTGGAACTATGCTGCCAGCAATCCATCTATGTGCTGACAGATTATCATGGACAGTCAGTCACGATCTGGCTGTCCATCAGGTTTATTTTTCCTCTTGTTATTCTCCTCCTTATTCTTTATACTGTTATTAAAAAGCTTTTCGCAGGAGATTAACAAAATTATTATGAAACATTACTATAAATATTTTCTTCCGTTCTTCCTCATTCTGGCATTCCTTGTTACTTTCCTTACAGGCTGTGCTCCCTCCGCTGAGATGCTTGCGGCCGCACAGGATAAATATACAGAACTTGTACAGATCCATAATGAAGTAGTAGAAGTCCATAAGGAAGTAGATGATACCTCCTATGATGATGCTCTTTCCGTCCTGCAGGATGACCTGAATACCATACAGTCCTATAACCTGAAAGACATGTCAGAGGAGGAGATCACCCTGCTGATGTCCACAATGGATACGCTGATCGCATCCTATCAGGATTATCTTGCACAGCTTGGAAATACAAAAAAAGAAGAGGATGCCGCCGAACTGACAGCTATTCCTCTTTCTCTGACCAATAATACTTCTTTTTCCTTCGATCTGATCTCCCTCTATCAGAAGGACAGTGCAGGAGCCCGTATCAATATCCTCTCCGGACTTGAAAGTCTTTCTCCGACCCAGTCCCTGACAGGACTCCAGATCAAACGAAATGCAGAAAACACACCCTGGATGCTTACACTGGAAACCACAGAAGGGGTTACCTACGATATCGAGCTTCCTGTGGAAACCTACACTGAAGATGGTATCCACCTTTATCTGGCCTATGATTCCGAAACCGGCAGCATCACCGTCTGACCGGTTTCCTTTTTATCTGCAGCTTATGCCTCTTCATCCGTGGCCGGACTCTGACACCGCCTGTTTCTTCTGCTGTCCTCCACTACACCATGGTCTTCAATAGTTCTACTTCTTTCTTGGTCTCATCCAGCATGTCGCTGATCTGCTGGGTTGCCTGCTCTGTGCCTGCTGCCAGATTCTTGATCTCATCTGCAACTACCGCAAAGCCCTTGCCAGCTTCGCCTGCATGTGCAGCCTCTATACTTGCGTTGAGCGCAAGAAGCGTGGTCTGTGTCGTGATACCGGCGATCATCTGCAGGATCTTATTGGCTTCCTCGATCTGTTCAAGCAATGTGTTCATGGTCGCACTGACTTCGCCGCCCGCACTCTCTGTCTGAGCTGACGCTGCCCGGAGCTGTCCGATATCCTGATTGCCTTCTTCCGTGATCTTCAGTGTGGTCTGGAATTTCTCACTGATCCTGTCCGAAATCTGTACTGCATTGTCCGTCTGCACACCGATATTTTCTGTCATTTCAAGCTGCTTCTGGATCGTCTGTGCCAGGTCATTGGCTCCGGTCACGATCTCTTCGATCGCATTTTTGCTGTTTTCACCCTGGGACTCCATATCCTTGGACTGCGCATCAATAGCAGTGATCTTTTCGATCAGCTCACCGGTGGTGGAAGTCATATTCTCCAGGATCTCCCCGGTATGCTCTTTTTCCTCAGAAATCTGCGCCATCTTGAAATTGCTGATCCTCTCCAGATTTCTGGAGGATACGATACAGAACACATCCACAAGAAGCACTGCTGCCAGGGCAATTTCATAATTGATGATGGAACTGCTGTCTGCCCTGCCGTTTCCCACTTCTTCCACAATATAAAATACATTGATAGCAACTGCCAGTGATCCGGCTCCAAGACTGAACTTTCCATTCTGGAAAAGTGTGATCGCCGTCAGCATGGGAAGAATGTAAACAAATGCAATGATACTGTCTGATGTAAACATGACATAGGCATACAGGATCAGAAAGCCGCCCATTCCTATGTATTTGATCGCTGCACTTTCCTTATTCTTCACAAAATACAGGATCATGCATGCAAGAAACGGGATCATCATAATGGTACAGAATACCGCCAGATAACCAGGTGTCCTGTTACCCTTGATGTACTCCCCGATATACGCCAGAAGCAGAATGCCGATCACGGATCCGTAACATACCAGAAACCTCTGATTTACAAGCTGCTTCTCACTGAATGCATGCTTTTCTTTTAAACTCATTTTTAACCCATCCCCTTTGAAATTTTAGTTATCTCTATTGTAAGAACATCGTACCCTTATGTCAATTTTTTTGCACCTTTTTCCTACAATCTACAATCTTTTATTCAATTTTTTCGTTGACTTTCAGGTTCTTCTGTGGTATGATAACATCTGTTCGTGAGAATTGTAATAACATATCTGATATGCGGGTGTAGTTCAATGGTAGAACACCAGCCTTCCAAGCTGGATACGTGGGT
>NZ_JAXXXI010000003.1:0-1044 GCF_037359455.1 Suilimivivens sp. | reverse complement strand
ATTTCATATACTGATACGATAAAAATGTAACAGAAATTCATGTGAAAATCTGATGAATCTGAATCTTTGGGATCTGAACCAGGCAGAGGCATCTTCTGGCGTATCGCCTGCATTTTCACACAGACAAATTATGTAGGCGGAAGAAGACAGAAGAGAAGGGGATACCTGTACTTTCTGTACCGCCAGAGGAGGTAAGAGGTATGGGTAAAACCAAAAAGACACTGGAAGAAATGGATGTCATGGATGATTTCCTGATGAATGCGGCCGCACTGGATCAGGAGCTTGGAGAGGAGTTCTGCAGGCTTATTCTGGAAACCCTGCTGCAAAGGCAGATCGGAAAGATCCATATCACAGCACAGAAGACACTGCAGGGAATCCTTCCCGAGAAACGGGGGATCCGGATGGATGTGGAGATTCTGGAAGGGGAAGATCAGGAATCAGGAGTGAATATTTATGATCTGGAGCCCCATCTGAGAAAGGATATGAATGTGCCAAAGCACAACCGGTTTTATCAGGCAGTGATCGACAGCAGACAGCTTGCCAGTGGGGATCGGGAGTTTGATAAGCTGCCAAATCTCTATATTGTGACGATCCTGAATTATGATATTTTCGGAAAAGGATACATGAAGTACTGTGTACATAATCACTGTGAAGAAGTGCCGGAGGTCGATTATGAAGACGGGCTGACCTTTTTGTATTTTAATACCGGAGGAACCCGTGGGGGAAATGAAGCGATCCATGCACTGCTTACCTATCTGCAGGACAGTCGGAAGGAGAATGTGGTAGATGAAGCTACAGACCGGCTGCACAAACTGGTAACGAAGGTGAAAGAGAAGCCGGAGGTGAAATTGGAATATATGAAATTTGAAGATATTATTTACTGGGAGAAGAAAGACAGTTATAAGGAAGGCGAAGCAGCAGGCAGGGAAAATGCCTATAAGGAGATGATCATAAGCCTTTTGCAGGCACATGGAGAGGTACCCTCAGACCTTAGAGATAAAATCAATGCGATCGAAGATACCGGCATACTGGAGGAGCTGGTAA
>NZ_JAXXXI010000002.1:0-67967 GCF_037359455.1 Suilimivivens sp. | reverse complement strand
CGGCAATAAACCCTGAAACAGCTGAGATTACAGTTTACAGACAGAAGAAAGATAATAATGTATTTAACATGGGTAAATACAATCTGGAATGGAATAGAGGAGCCAGTGATGCGGGAGAAGAACTGGAGCCGGAAACTTATTTTAGATGGGATGAGAATTTCTTCAGGATATTCCAGGTTATCGATTATGGAGATTATAAGAATCCGGACTGGAGCATAGGATACTTAAATGGATGGAGTGACAGCTTCCCACTGGGAGGAAATACGTATTATGATAAGGATGTGCAGGATGACTGGACATGGTATGCACCGAATTACAGTACAGGGGTATTTAATGAGTTCAATAGGACTCTGAATATCTGGAAGATCCTGCACAACAGAAATAGTAAGGAAAGCAGTGAACCGGTAATAGAAGTGACGAATGCTGATGGAAGCAGGGTGCCGGAGAGCAGTAATATCCTGATAACTTACTATTATTATCTGGATGGATACAGTACACTGGTGGATGAAGATTTTGAGATTGATTTCAGAGTGAACTGGCTCCCGATTGAAGTATCAGAGCCCAATTCGCTGGTATCTCTGACGGTGGAAGGAGAAGATGGTGGGATTGCTGCAAGTATCGACAGTCCACAGTATAAGACAGATTATTCCTGTAATGTAAAGGGTGATTTTGTTGTGGATGGAGAATTAAATCCTGCGATAACGTCGAAGAATTATATTATCAGGGCAACTGATTCACAGGGAAAACAGGATGCAGTACTGGTAAGATTTATCGTCCGTGAATCCTTCATGCTCAACTGACCTTCAGCACCATATATAAGTACTATTAAATAAGAAGAAACCCATGCAGTGATACCGGGAACTCCTGAATTTGAAGGAGTTCCCGGTTTTTTGTATTCAAGTATTGTTTTACTCGTGTTTATAAACTTTTTACTTGCAACCGCAGAAAAATGGGTGTATAGTCTTTGACGTTAACATTTTTAACTATAAAGGGGAAAAGAATTTCATGGCAAAGTATCTGGTAATTGTGGAATCACCGGCGAAGGTGAAGACAATAAAGAAGTTCCTGGGGGAGAATTATACGGTCACGGCAAGCAACGGACACGTCCGTGATCTGCCAAAGAGCCAGCTTGGGATTGACGTGGAACATGACTACGAGCCAAAGTACATTACTATCCGTGGTAAGGGGGATATCCTTGCAAATCTGCGCAAGGAAGTGAAAAAAGCAGATAAGATCTATCTCGCAACGGACCCTGACCGTGAGGGGGAAGCTATTTCCTGGCATCTGTACATGGCATTGAAGCTGGAGAATAAAAAGGTATACCGTATTACCTTTAACGAAATTACTAAAAACGCAGTAAAGGAATCCCTGAAGAATGCCAGGGAGATCAATATGGATCTGGTAGACGCACAGCAGGCAAGAAGAGCACTGGACCGGATGGTTGGCTACCGGATCTCACCGCTTCTCTGGGCGAAGGTAAAGAGGGGCTTAAGTGCCGGGAGAGTACAGTCAGTGGCACTGCGCATCATCTGTGACAGAGAGGATGAGATCAACAACTTTATTCCGGAAGAGTACTGGACACTGGATGCATCTCTTTTCGTAGAAGGAGAAAAGAAGCCGCTGATCGCTAAATATTATGGCACGAAAGACGGTAAGGTAAACATTACCTCCAGAGAAGAGCTGGATAAGATCGTGGCAGGGCTGAAGAATACAGAGTTTAAGATAAGCGAAGTGAAAAAGGGAGAGCGTATAAAGAAAGCGCCTCTTCCCTTTACCACATCTACCCTGCAGCAGGAGGCCAGCAAGGTGCTGAATTTTTCCACACAGAAGACGATGCGCCTGGCACAGCAGCTCTATGAAGGAATTGATATCAAGGGCAGCGGTACTGTGGGTGTGATCACCTATCTGCGTACCGATTCCACCAGAGTATCTGCAGAAGCAGAGGTCATGGCGGAGAAATATATTGAAAAGAATTACGGAAAGGATTATGTATCTGCACCGGCAGAAGGAAAGAATAGCGGACAGAAGATCCAGGATGCACATGAAGCAATCCGGCCTACCGATCTTGACAGAACTCCTGCACAGCTTAAGGATTCTCTTTCCAGAGATCAGTTCAGACTGTATCAGCTGATCTGGAGACGGTTCACCGCAAGCCGTATGGCGCCGGCCAGATATGAAACTACCTCTGTGAAGATTGATGCGGGAGAGCACCGCTTTACTGTTGCAGCATCCAAGGTCGTATTTGAGGGCTTCATGAGTGTCTATACAGAGGAAGATGACAAGGAAGAAAGCAATACCCTGATCAGGGGAATTGATACAGCATCAAAGCTGACACTGGATGAACTGCTGACGAAGCAGCACTTCACACAGCCGGCACCCCATTATACAGAAGCATCACTGGTACGTGCACTGGAAGAGCTTGGGATCGGGCGTCCGAGTACCTATGCTCCTACGATCACCACGATCCTTGCAAGAAGATATATTGTAAAGGAAAACAAAAATCTTTATGTAACAGAGCTGGGTGAAGTGGTTAACAACATGATGAAGGAGGCATTCCCGAGTATTGTGGATGTAAACTTCACAGCCAATATGGAGGCTCTTCTGGATGGAGTGGAGGAGGGAAAGGTCAACTGGAAAACAGTGATTTCCAACTTCTATCCGGATCTGGATGAGGCGGTAAAGAAGGCAGAGAAGGAGCTGCAGGAGGTACAGATCCAGGACGAAGTATCAGATGAGGTCTGTGAACTCTGCGGACGGAATATGGTGATCAAATATGGTCCCCATGGAAGATTCCTGGCATGTCCGGGATTCCCGGAGTGCCGCAATACCAAGCCCTACTACGAGAAGATCGGTGTAGCCTGTCCGAAATGCGGCAAGGATATTGTCCTGAAGAAGACCAAAAAGGGCAGGAAATATTATGGCTGTATTGATAATCCGGAATGCGATTTTATGGTGTGGCAGCGGCCTTCCAATGTGAAATGTGAGCGCTGTGGCTCCCTGATGCTGTATAAGGGGAATAAGCTGGTATGCTCCAATGAATCCTGTGGATTTGTCACATCGGTTCCTAAGGGTGAAGCTCAATAGTCAGAAAATAAATAAAAAATTGGAAAAGTACATGAAATTATGCATAATTCCTGTGAAGTGCATTGAAACTCGAAGCCATATGTGCTAAAATGACGATAGCAATGCGGTATAGAGGAAATTTTTGCGATGACGGTATTTTTTGCCGATGGAGGGACTTAGCATGAGTAGTGTACAGTTGCTGGACAAGACCAGAAAGATTGGGAAGCTTCTTCACAATAATAATTCGAGTAAGGTAGTTTTTAATGATATCTGCAAGGTGTTATGCGAGATCCTGAGTTCAAATGTCCTGGTGATCAGCAAAAAGGGAAAGGTGCTTGGTGTAGGAGATGCGCCCGGTGTTGATTCCATCACTGAGCTGATCGTGGATCAGGTGGGCGGCTTTATTGATGCCCTGTTGAATGAGAGGCTTCTTGCCATTCTTTCCACCAAGGAGAATGTGAATCTGGAAACGCTTGGCTTTGACGCTGAAGAGGTGAAGAAATTCCAGGCGATCATTACACCTATAGAGATCGCAGGAGAGAGACTGGGAACCCTCTTCATTTACAAGTGTGACAGGCAGTATGATATTGATGATATCATTCTCTGTGAATACGGAACTACAGTCGTGGGACTGGAGATGCTCCGGGCAGTCAATGAAGAAAATGCAGAGGAGACACGCAAGCTGAATGTGATCAGATCAGCGATCGGAACCCTTTCCTATTCTGAAATGGAAGCCATCGTTCATATTTTTGAAGAGCTTGATGGTATGGAAGGCATTCTGGTGGCCAGCAAGATCGCAGACAGAGTAGGGATCACCAGATCTGTTATCGTCAATGCACTCCGCAAGTTTGAAAGCGCAGGTGTCATTGAATCGAGATCATCCGGCATGAAGGGTACCTATATCAAGGTCCTGAATGATATGGTATTTGATGAGATCGAGAAATTAAAGGAACAGAACATGAAGTAGATCAGTGACAGGACGTCACATATTTTCGTAAAAGGACTTGCGGCTGGCTAGGATATCTGGCTCGGGGTGGGTCTTTTTTACTAGATGAAATATACATTTCTACTTGTGCTCTCCAATAAATAATTTATAATAAAATAGGATAGGGAGAGTGTGGGATAAAGGAGGAATCCAGATGATCAATACCAATGTGTTTGATTATGTGAATGTTTTAAACAAGGCGGCGGATGCAGCATGGACAAGGAATGATGTGCTTGCCAATAATATTGCTAATATGGATACACCCGGCTATAAGAGACAGGATGTGGATTTTGAATCACAGCTGAAGCAGGCTATGAGGAGCACAAGGTTTAAAAGTGTGGATGCCAGGGTGGGTGCCATCAATGATACAGAGCTGGAAACAAGGGTTTATACGGATGCTTCCGGCTTTTCTTACAGACTGGATGGCAACAATGTGGATATTGATACAGAAACAGCCAGGCTTGCTGAGAACCAGATCAGGTACAATGGACTGGTACAGAGCATGAATGAAGAATTTACCAACCTGAAAATGGTGATGAAATAAGAGCTTCCATATTTTCACCCCTCTGTGGGTGAAGGAGGATACAGAAAGGAATGAAGAACACACATGAGTATTTTTACATCCTTTGATATTAATGCTTCCGGAATGACAGCCCAGCGTTACCGCATGGACGTGATCTCTGAGAATGTGGCCAATGCAGACACGACAAGGACAGAAGATGGAACACCCTACAGACGTAAGGTGGTTACCTTTCAGCAGAAGGGGGAAAAGGTGGGAAGCTTTTCCTCTGTTTTTGGAAAGGCAAGTGATGCCTATAAAGGACAGGGTGTCCGGGTAAGCAAGGTGTCACAGGATACCTGGACAGAGATGATCAAGGCATATGATCCGTCCCATCCGGATGCAGATGAGAATGGTTATGTGACATATCCGAATGTAAATATTGTTACGGAGATGACCAACCTGATTGATGCCAGCCGCTCCTATGAGGCGAATGCTACTGCATTTAATGCCAGTAAGACCATAGCCATGAAGGGTCTTGAGATGGGACAGTAGTATTAAGAAACAGAGGGAAGGATACATAAAAAATGGATATTACGTCATTAAGAAATATATCTTCAGGAGCAGTAAAAAGTGCTGCTGATACATATCTGACAGAGCTGAGGAACGGACAGGACATACAGGAGGATGAAGCTTTTGGAAGCCTTTTTGACAAGGCGGTACAGAACCTGAATACCACCAATGCCTATCTTTCTGATGCCGAGAATGAAAAAATAAAATGGGCACTTGGAGAAACAGAAAATACCCATGATCTGACCAATGCCCTGCAGAAGGCTTCTACTGCGTTGTCCTACACGGTAGCTGTGAGGGACAAGTTCCTTGAAGCATACAAGGAAATCATGCAGATCCAGATCTGACAGAAAAGTAGGAGTGAATCATGCAGGAAAGATTACAGAAAATACTGAAAAACATACTGGATTGGTGGAACAAGTTTTCCACGAAGCAGAAGACCTTTATCGTTGCAGCAGCGGCGGGCGTGATCATAGCGGTGGCAGTGATCGCTTCTGTCCTGACAAGACCACAGTACGTATTACTGCTTCAGTGTGACACGACAAAGGAAGCCTCTGAGGTATCAGATCTTCTGGACGAACAGGGACTGGATTATAAGGTATCAGATGATGGCTACCGGATCCAGATCAACAGGAAACAGCAGTCACAGGCAAATCTTCTGCTTGGAGCCAATGATATCCAGGCGGCAGCCTATACCATTGACAATGTAACGAGCGGCGGCTTCAGCACGACAGAAGCAGATAAACAGAAGCGTTATGAGCTTTATCTGGAAACAAGACTGGCGGATGACTTTATTTCCATGTTCAGTGCCATCAAGAGCGCAAAGGTGGATCTGAATATCCCGACAGATGATGGTACCCTGATCGCAGAAAATAAGGATACATCGGCGTGGATCCTGCTGGAGCTTGACGGCGAGTTTACCACAGATAATGCGGCTTATCTTGCCAAGGCAGTATCCAAGGCTGTCGGGAACGATACTGATGAGAATGTCGTGATCCTGGATACTGATGGAAATATGCTTTTTTCCGGAGATGACAGCTACAGCGCTTCCGGCACAGCAAGCTCCCAGCTTGGTGTGAAAACGCAGTGGGAGACTGTAGTAAAGAATGAAGTAAGACAGGTTCTGCTTGGCACCAATGAATTTGACAAGATCGAGGTGGCGAGCAATCTTGATATTAATTTTGCAACCAGTGAAGAGGTTTACCATGAGTACTCTGCACCTGACGGAGCAACCCAGGGGCTGAAGAGCTCTGACAGAACCTATTCCTCGGAGTCCACCAATGATGGAGGCGGCGTCCCTGGTACAGACAGCAATGGTGACAGCACTGAATATGAATATCAGGATTCTGGCAACAGCTCATCGACAGTAGAAGAGACAGAGAATAACTATCTTCCCAATGAGCGGATCACTACTACCAATAATCTGCCGGGAGTAATAGATTATGATAATTCTACGATAGCAGTTACTGCGATCAGCTATAATGTAGTGAGAGAAGAGGATGTAAAGGCACAGGGACTCCTGGATGGTATCAGCTGGGAGGAATATAAGCTTGCCAATGCACAGGGCTCCAGGATCACGGTAGATGATGATATCCTGGATGTGGTATCCAAGGCAACAGGCTTCCCGGCTGCCAATATTGCCTTTGTAGCAAGGACAGAGAATGTGTTCTTTGATAAAGAGGGACTGAATATCAGCGCCTCCAATATAGTACAGATCATTCTGATCATTATCATTCTCGCCCTGCTTGCTTTTGTAGTGCTGAGGAGCATGAGAGGCGAAAAGGCTTCGAAACAGCCGGAGGAGCTTCCGGTGGAATCCCTTCTGCAGTCACAGCCTGAGATAGAGCTGGAAGATATCAGTGCGGAAGAGGGCTCCGAGACCAAGAAGCTGATCGAAAAATTTGTGGATGAAAATCCTGAGGCCGTTGCCAACTTGCTGCGTAACTGGCTGAATCAGGAATGGGGTTAACAATATGAGCAGATATCCGGACGATAAGATGTCAGGTGTACAGAAGGCAGCGATCCTTTTGATCGCCCTTGGACCAGAGAGGTCTTCTTCTATATTTAAGCATCTGAAGGAAGACGAAATTGAAGAGCTGACACTTGAAATTGCAAATACACGGAGTATTACGCCGCAGATCAAGGAAGACGTGATCAACGAATTCTATGAGATCTGTCTGGCACAGCAGTATATCGCAGAAGGTGGTATCGGTTATGCCAAGGAAGTCCTTGAGAAATCACTTGGTGCAGATAAGGCAATGGATGTGATCGGCAAGCTGACAGCGTCCCTGCAGGTAAAACCTTTCGAATTTGTGCGGAAGACAGATGCTTCCCAGCTGCTGAATTTCATTCAGGATGAGCATCCTCAGACGATCGCCCTGATCCTGTCCTATCTGCCGGCCGGACAGGCAGCGATGATCATATCAGCACTGCCGCCGGAGCGGCAGTCCGATGTGGCAAAGCGTATTGCCATGATGGACAGAACAAGTCCGGATGTGATCAAAGAGGTGGAAAAGGTGCTGGAATCCAAGCTTTCGTCACTGGTCAACCAGGATTACACGATCATTGGCGGTGTAGACGCAGTGGTAGATATCCTGAACACGGTAGACCGTGGAACGGAGAAGCATATTATGGAAACACTGGAGATCGAGGAGCCGGAGCTGGCGGACGAGATCCGGAAGAAGATGTTTGTATTCGAGGATATCCTGCTGCTTGATGACAGGGCAATCCAGAGAGTTCTTCGTGATGTGGACAATAATGACCTTGCCCTTGCACTTAAGGGCGCTAATGAGCAGGTGCAGACAGCTATCTTCAACAACATGTCCAAGCGTCTTGCAGTTATGATCAAGGAAGACATGGAGTTCATGGGTCCTGTCCGTATGAAGGACGTGGAAGAGGCACAGCAGAAGATCGTAAACATCATCAGAAAGCTGGAGGATTCTGCCGAAATTGTTATTTCCAGAGGCGGAGGAGACGAGATCGTTGTTTAAGAATTTGTATAAATCCGGACTGATCCATATGGACAGTGAGGACAAACGTATCATAGACAATAATGCACTGGCTGAAAAGAAGCTGGATAAAGTACTTCACAGTGCTTCTTTTCAGAGTACTGCTGAAAGCAGTGCGCAGGAAATATCAGGAGAGCCAGAGGATACAGAAGTGGTAGATGCGCTTTTGAATGACACTGGTCCTGATTCCCAGGAAGAAGAAAAAAATGCGCTGAAGCAGGAAATCGAGGAAGCCAGGAATGAGCTTGAAAAGATCAGGTCACAGACGGATGAGATGATCGCACAGGCGAAGGAGCAGACTGCGGAGATCCAGAAAAAGGCCTATGAGGAAGCCAGAGAAGACGGCTACCGGGATGGGGAACGCCAGGGAAGGCAGGAAGCAGAGGCTGTAAAAGCGGAATACCAGCAGAAGCTTAAGGAGCTGCAGGCTGCCTTTGAAAAGGAAGAACGGGAGCTGGAACCCCGGTTCATTGAGGCACTGACAGGAATTTATGAACATATATTCAAAGTCGATCTTTCAGACTATCATGAGCTGGTGACCACACTGCTTTGTAATACCATGCAGAAGATCGAAGGGTGCAGGAATCTCCTGATCCATGTATCCGGAAATGATTATAAGAATGTGAAAGAAAATAAGGAACGGCTTCAGAAAGAGGCGGGTGGAAGCACAGTATCTGTTGAAATTGCAGAGGATAAGACACTTTCTGCCGGACAGGCCATGATCGAAACAGAAAACGGAGTATATGACTGCAGCCTGGATACAGAGCTTTCTGAACTTACGAGGAAGCTGAAGCTCCTTTCCTATGAAGCTTTGAAGTAGAGGTTTTAAAAGAAGTGGGACTGACCATTGATTGGGATAAATATAACAAGGTACTGCAGGAAGACCTTTTCAAGGTAAGAGGAAGGGTTGTAAATGTGGTAGGTCTGACGACAGAGTCGAAGGGACCCCAGGCAAAGCTGGGAGATATCTGCCTGATCTCCTCCCGGAATGGAGGAACAGAGGAAAAGCCGGTTCAGGCGGAGGTTGTCGGCTTTAAGGAAGGAAAGGTCCTGCTGATGCCCTATGATAAGGTAGAGGGGATCGGACCGGGAAGTGTCGTAGAGAATACAGGGCATGCCCTCACAGTAAAGGTATCAGAGGAGCTGCTTGGAAAAACACTGAACGGCCTTGGCAGGATGGAAGGGGAGCAGCTGCATGGCGGCATTGACTACCCGGTAGAAGCACCACCGCCGGATCCTATGAGCCGTAAGATCATCTGTGATGTACTGCCGCTTGGTGTGAAAGCAGTAGATGGACTGATCACAGTCGGCAAGGGACAGCGTATCGGGATCTTCGCAGGCTCCGGTGTTGGCAAATCGACCCTTATGGGTATGTTTGCCAGAAATACAAAAGCAGATATCAACGTCATTGCACTGATCGGAGAACGTGGACGTGAGGTGCGCGAGTTTATAGAGAGGGATCTCGGGGAAGAGGGCATGAAGCGGTCAGTGGTCGTGGTTGCCACATCCGACAGACCGGCGCTTGAAAGAAAAAGAGCAGCCCAGACTGCGACTGCGATCGCAGAGTACTTCCGGGATCAGGGAAAGGATGTCCTTCTGATGATGGACTCCCTGACACGTTTTTCCATGGCACAGAGGGAAATCGGGCTGGCGAGCGGTGAGCCGCCGGTATCCAGGGGATACCCGCCAAGCGTATATTCTGAAATGCCAAGACTGTTAGAACGGGCAGGCTGTTCGGACAGGGGATCTATTACAGGACTGTATACCGTGCTTGTAGACGGTGATGACTTTAATGAACCGATCACAGATACAGCAAGAAGCATCCTGGATGGTCATATCATGCTGAACAGGAAGCTGGCCCATAAGAATCATTATCCGGCTATTGATGTGCTGCAGAGTATATCAAGATGTATGAGCCAGATTGCAACAAGGGAGCATAAGCAGCTGGCCGGCAAACTGAAGAATGTCATGGCAACCTATAATGAGGCAGAGGATCTGATCAATATTGGCGCTTATAAGGCGGGGAGCAATCCTGAGATTGACTATGCGGTCAGCAAGATCCAGGAGGTAAATGCCTTTCTGCAGCAGGATGTCAATGACAAATTTACCTTTGAAGAAACGATACAGCTGCTGGAGCATATTTTTGAAGGATCCTGATAATTATGGCAAAGTTTATTTACCGGATGCAGAGCATCCTGGACATCAAACAGAAGCTGGAAGAACAGGCCAAAAATGAATTTGCAAAGGCAAGACTGCAGCTGACGCTGGAGGAAGATAAGCTGCAGAAGCTGAAGGAAAGAAAAGATGCTTATGTGGAAGAAGGAAGAAAACTTCAGGAAAGTGGACTGAATGTAAGAGATATCCTGGAAAACCGGGATGCCATAGAGAATATGAAGAGGCTTATCACAGCCCAGCAGAGGGCTGTGGAAAAGGCGGAAAAGGTGCTAGAGGAGGCCAGGGAAAAGCTGACGGAAGCAATGAAGGAAAGCAAAACCCAGGAGAAACTGAAGGAAAAGGCCTTTGAAAGCTTTATGAAAGAAGAAAATGCCAGAGAATCCAAGGAAATTGATGAACTGGTAAGCTACACCTATGGACAGAAAAGAAACAGTGGAGAATAAAATATGCCGTTGGATGATGAAATGACACCGGATGACGCCAAAACTGAAAAAAAGCGTCTGAAGGATGAAAAGAAAAAACTGAAAAACGAGCAGAAGGAGCAGAAAAAGCTGGCCAGGCAGAAGGCGAAGGAAATTGCAGGACGTGAGGCTGAGCTTGAAGAGGACGATGATGGAAACCAGGGATCTGTATTTGCAGTTACCTTTGTGATCGTGCTGATCTGGGTAGCGATCCTGTGCCTGATCGTCAAGCTTGATTTTGGCGGATTCGGAAGCAACGTGCTGACACCGGTTTTAAAGGATGTGCCGGTCTTAAATCTGATCCTGCCAAAGAATACAGATGTTGCCGTGGATGAGAGCGACAGCGGCTCTTACGGAGGCTACGACAACCTGAAGGACGCCGTAGATTATATCAAGGAGCTGGAGCTGGAGCTGGAACGTGCCAAGTCGGCAGAGACGACCAGCACAGATGAAGTAAAGGAGCTTCAGGCTGAGGTAGACAGACTGAAGACCTTTGAGGACAGCCAGGTAGAGTTCCAGCGGATCAAAACAGAGTTTTACGAAGAAGTAGTTTATTCGGATAAAGGACCGGGGATCGAGGAGTATAAGAAGTATTACGAGGAAATCGATCCTGCAGCCGCAGAGTACCTGTATAAGCAGGTCGTACAGCAGACGGAAGAAACAGACGAAGTCAAGAATTATGCCATGGCCTATTCGTCCATGAAGCCCAAGGAAGCGGCAGCTATCTTTGAGGCAATGACGGATAATCTGGATCTGGCTGCCCGCATCCTGAATGCCATGGAAGCGGAAGACAGAGGAAAGATCCTTGGCGTCATGGATCCTGAAGTGGCAGCTAAGCTGACCAAGATCATGGATCCTGAATCTTAAGAAAACGCCTGTTTTTACCGATATATTTTTTGTACCTTGATAAAAAGTCTGAAGGGACTAATAGAGAATGGAGGAATGTGAATGACAAGCACACCTGTAAGAAGCTCAGACTCTCTGATGAATCTTGTGGGAAAGACAGCGCAGACAACATTCTCAGGTATCAAAAATGCAGGAGGCACAAGCTTTGGTGATGTCATGGGAAAGACATCTGGCAGCGATGAAACAGCTGCTGCAGCGCAGAATGTGAAGAAAACCGGAAATACGGGAGAGTCCATCAGGGACAAACTTGGATCAGCCGGTAAGAGCACACAGACACTGAAGCCAAAGAATGGTGTAAAGGAAGAAAAGGACACCGGTGCTCTGGAAGATGCAGTGACAAAGGCAGGACAGGAGCTGGCAGCCAGTGTGGCCAGGGAGATGAACGTATCAGAGGCAGATGTTGAGGCTGCCATGGACGAACTTTCTCTTACACCGGCAGATCTGTTAAATGCAGAGAACCTGACTGAGCTTATAGTAGCACTTTCAGGGGCAGATGACTCCATGGCTCTTCTGACAGATGAAGGTCTGTATGATAACGTACAGAATCTTCTGATGCAGCTTTCCGATGTGAAGGAGGGACTGATGGAGGAATTTTCCTTAAGTCCGCAGGAGCTTACGCAGAGCCTTGCAGAATTGCAGGAGATACCTGAACAGGTGACAGAAAATGTCACAGGAATGAAGAACACAGAAAACGCAGTGCCGGAAGAAAATGTACGGACTGCAGATGTTCCGGAAGAAAGCGCCAGAATGGATGGGACTATAACCATTCAGAAGGAAGGTATGACAGAAGAAGCAGTTTCTGAAAAGCATACCGGAGAACATACATCCCACGAGGATGGAAAACAGGAGACTGGAAGCAGAGGACAGCACATGGGAGAAGCAGCCCCGGTGCATAATAATGTTCTTTTGCAGAAGGAAACAGAAGCACCCCTGCAGATGCAGGAAAGTGCAGCGTATGCGGAAAGCAGTACGCAGACACAGGAGATCATGGATCAGATCATGGATTACATGAAGGTGCAGTTAAAGCCGGAAATGGATCAGCTGGAAATGCAGCTTCATCCGGAAACACTGGGAACACTGAAGATCCAGCTTGTGTCAAAGGGCGGTGAAGTGACCGCACATTTCCAGGTACAGAATGAAAGTGTAAGGGCAGCGATTGAAAGCCAGATGACAGTTCTTAAGAATACCCTTGAAGAACAGGGTGTGAGGATAGAAGCTGTAGAGGTGACTGTAGAGAGCCACGCATTTGAAAGCAATCTGTACAAGGGACAGGACAGAGGAAATGAAAACCTCTATCAGGATAAGAAAAAAGCAAGAAGACGTCTGAATCTGAATGCCTTATCGGATGATTTCGAGGAGACGGCAGAGGAAGAGGAGCGTCTGGCAGCAAGCATGATGAAAGCAAATGGCACGACGGTAGATTATACCGCATAGGACGTGCAGAAAGGAGTACATAACAGATGGGCGTCAGCGCAGTAGTTAAAAATGGTGAGATCCAGGAAACCGCATCCCAGTCTTCCGTCAAGCAGGCCACCACATCCAAGAATGGAATGGATAAGGAAGCGTTCTTACAGCTTCTGGTAGCACAGATGAAATATCAGGATCCCCTGGAGCCTACCTCAAACACGGAATATATTTCCCAGTATGCAACCTTCTCACAGGTAGAGCAGATGCAGAATATGTCAGCTACACTGGAATTATCAAGGGCATCTTCCATGGTAGGAAAGCAGGTACTGATTAAGACAACGGATTCTGCCGGAAATACCAAGGAAGTACAGGGCATGGTTGAGTACGTGAAGTATGAAAACAACAAGGCATATGTTTCTATTGATGGTACCTTATATTCTATCGATGATGTGTCTGCAGTGATAGGCCAGGATTATCAGGATGCAGTTGATCTGGCACAGCTGTTTATTAAGACACTGTATGACCTGCCGGATGTTTCTGAGCTCACGCTGGAGCATAAGGACAAGGTTGAGACTCTCCAGAAGGCTTATAATGCCATGACAGATTACCAGAAGAGCTTTATCCCGGAAAGTGATGTGAAAAAATTGCAGAGCTATATAGACAGGATCACGGCACTTAAAGAAGAGAATAAGACTGAGAACGGCGATAAGACAGAAGGCGGAGAAGGGTCTGAAGGAAAGGATCCTGCAGGCAAGGATACTGAGAAAACCGAATAACAAGGATGCAGATTCCACTCATGGAGGAGAACAGGATGAAAGTGCAGGATAGTGGATTCCTTTCCCTCAGACAGGTGCAGGATCAGTACCTTTCCGGAACCGGACAGTTAAAGAAGGGGCAGGAAAGGAACGGTGTTTCCTTTCAGGATATCCTGAATAACAAGCAGGAGGAAACACAGACAGTCAGATTTTCCAAGCATGCGGCAAGCAGGCTGGCAGATCGTCAGATCGAGCTTTCCAGAGGGCAGCTTGACAGACTGCAGGAGGGAACTGAAAAAGCACAGCAGAAGGGAATTAAGGAGTCATTAGTGCTGGTAGACCAGCTGGCATTTATTGTTAATGTTCCGAGCAGCACCGTAGTGACTGCCATGGACAGACAGGATGCCACAGAAAACATTTTTACAAATATTGATGGAGCCGTTATTATTTAAACAGCCGGACCTTACGGGGGCTGATGTTCCTGACTGACAGAGGGAACAGAAGCGGCTTACACTAAAGGAGGTCATTTTTCCTATGATGAGATCATTATATTCTGGTGTTGCGGGTCTTAAGACCCATCAGACCAGAATGGACGTAATTGGTAATAATATTGCAAACGTAAATACCACAGCTTACAAATCACAGTCTATGACATTCAGTGATCTGATGTATCAGACCACACAGGCTGCATCCGGTGCCAATCCGACAACCGGAGTAGGCGGTACCAACGCAAGGCAGATCGGTCTTGGTGCCAAGACAAGCGCGATCAAGACAGCGATCACAACCCAGGGTGCTTCCCAGACAACAAACGATCCCTTTGATATCATGATCACCGGGGATTCATTCTTCATTGTAAACAACGGACAGAACAATTATTTCACCAGAGACGGTTCCTTCTACGTGGATGGCGCTGGAAATCTGGCAATGACCAGTACCGGATACAATGTTATGGGCTGGCAGGTAGATCCTAACGATGCATCTGCGATCAAGCAGGATACCGTATCTGCTCTCCGGGTCATGACAACAGAAAACATGACATATCCTCCGGAGGCGACCAAGTCAGCAAGGATTTCCGGTATCATTGATAAGAATGATACTAATATCAATGCCAAAGCCGGAAAGATCATGAACCTGGAGTTCTATGATAATCAGGGCTACAAATATACAGCAAAGCTGAGTGTGCACTCCACAACAACAGATGGAACCTTTACAGTACAGCTGGATGATATCCTGGATTCCAAGGGAAAGACGGTGCTGGCTGACAAGACAAAGGCAAGCCTGCAGCAGAAAGGCGCAAATCTTACTGATACTTTTCTGGAGTTCAATACCACAAACGGTTCCTTTAAAAATGTGGGAACAGCAGGAGGAACAGAAAGCACACTGACGCTGCACTTTGATACGGGAACCTTCCCGAGCTTTACTGATATCACTATTGATTTTTCAAAATGCTCCAATCTGAACAACAACGGTTCCTCCACTGTTTCTCCGATCCGCGGAGATGCCAAGGGAAATGGCGCCGGACGTAAGGTAGGGGAAATGAGCGGGATCGAAATCCAGAAGGATGGAATGATCTATGCAAACTATGATAATGGCTGCTCCAGACTTCTTGGACAGATCGCAGTAGCAACCTTCGCAAATGCGTCCGGTCTTGCCAAGGAAGGGGATAACCTCTATTCTGCAACACAGAACTCTGGTGATTTCGATGGTATCGGAACAGATATCACAACGGGCGGCGGCTATATGAATACCGGTGTCCTTGAGATGAGTAATGTGGATCTTTCTTCTGAGTTTACGGAAATGATCACAACCCAGCGTGGTTTCCAGGCAAACAGCCGTATCATCACCGTATCAGATACATTACTCGAGGAGCTGACCAACCTGAAACGATAAGACAGACAGTAAGGGGCTGACAGCAGCATAGACAGCTGTCAAAGCAAAATTTAAAACAGAAATTCTGGGGGAACCGGGAGCCGGTTCCTTCAGATGTTTTGGAGGAAAAGCAGCAGTGATAGAGGTAACTAAGATCAATGGGACTAAAGTATTAGTAAATCCGGATCTGATCGAAGTTGTTGAAGAAACACCGGATACTGTGGTATTCTTTACCACGGGCAGAAAAATAATTATAAAAGAAAGTAGACAAGAGATAAAAAATCTTGTAAAATCTTATAGAAAGGAAATTTTTGCACATTAACGCAAAAACAGGTATTAATCGTGGATTTAGCGTCTCTCTTAGGGCTGTTATTATGTTTTGGAATGTGTGCCTTCGGTATGATACAGAGTGCCGGCCTTGCACATATTAACCGTTATCTGGATCTGCCGTCAATGATCATCACATTTGGCGGTTCATTCTTTGCGATCCTGATGGGATCGACACTGAAGGATTATATCGGCGGACTGAAGAGCTTTACCCTGATCTTCAAGGCTCCTGATCTGGATGCGAAGTCCATGATACAGAAGATCATAGATCTTTCCAATGTTGCCCGTAAGGAGGGATTGCTTTCCCTGGAGGAGGCAGCAGGGGATCTGGATGATGATTTCATGAAAAAGGGCATCCTGCTTATTGTGGATGGTACTGATCCGGATCTTGTAAGAGGAATTATGGAAACGGAGCTGATCAGTATTGAAGACCGCCATAAGAAGAATATTTCCTTCTGGGAGGATCTTGGAGCCATGGGTCCTGCCTGGGGTATGATCGGTACCCTGATCGGTCTTGTAAACATGCTTTATGAAATGGATGATCCTTCAGCTATCGGACCGTCCATGGCGGTAGCACTTATCACGACATTGTATGGATCCCTGCTTGCAAACTGGATCTGTACACCTGTTGCAAGCAAGCTTAAGACAAATAACTCGGGAGAGATCATGATGAAGGAGATCATGATCGAAGGTCTTCTTTCTATTCAGGCAGGAGAGAACCCGAGAGTCATAGAAGAGAAGTTGAAGTCCTTCCTTTCACCTGGTGACAGGATCATGCAGGAGGGTGACAACGGAGGTGAAGAGAATGGCTAAGAGGAAGCAGGAAGAACCGCCCAAGGGCGCCCCTGCGTGGACGTCGACCTTTGGTGATCTGATGAATCTTTTGCTGTGCTTCTTTGTAATGCTGTTTTCCATGTCTACCATGGATGCCCAGAAATTTGAACTGCTGGCAGCGTCCTTTAATCAGACGTTCAGCATATTTTCGGCAGGTGCATCTGCAATTGGTGACGGACTTCTGATCTCAAATGGTGTCAGCCAGCTGAATGAGCTGGATAATTATATTAACAGCACTGGCAGGGATGCGGAAGGAAATGTGATCCCGGATGATCTGGAATCAGCAGCAGATGCCATGGAACAGGCGAAGCTGGAAGCTTCTGAGGAGCTTGCAGAGAAGATCAGCGAGACGCTTCAGGAAAAGAACCTAAATAGTGAGATCGATGTGGAATTTACATCCCAGTATGTGCAGCTGACACTGAATGGAGCGATACTCTTTGACTCCGGAAGTGTCAAGCTTAAGGAGGAAGCACTTCCTATCATGAACCAGGTGGGACTTATTTTGCAGAAGTACAGTCCTGGTGTGATTGAAATAGAAGGACATACGGACAATGTGCCGATGTCCGGAGCGAAATACTCCAATAATGATGAGCTTAGTGATGGACGTGCACTTTCGGTATTTTATTATCTGGTGCAGAACACCACACTGGATCCGGCGATGATCAAGCACTCTGGCAGAGGGGAATATGATCCTGTTGCTGATAACTCTACCGCAGAAGGAAGAGCGAAAAACAGACGGGTCGAGATCAAGATTTATAATGAACTCAGCTCTTACTGATATAAAGGGGACTATAAACAATGAAAAAAAATCTGATATCTATCGTAATTCTTGCACTTCTGATTGTAAATGTCGTGCTTTCCGCTGTGACACTGATAAGTGTGACCGGAACCAATAAGAAAACGGCAGCACTTGTGGGAGATATCGCAGCAGCGATCTCCATAGATCTTGGAGAGGATGGCAGTGAAGAAGAACAGGAAACAGTTCCTATGTCAGATGTTGTAACATATGATATTGCAGATCTGACGATCCCTCTTGAAAGTACAGATGGTGATACGGCGAACCATGTTGCTGTGATTACTGTGACCTTTTCCATGAATTCGAAGGACAAGGATTATAAGGCATATGGTGATCTGAGTACAAGAGAAAGCCTGATCAAGGGTGAGATCAATGATGTTGTTTCTTCCTATACGCTGGAGGATATCAAGGTCAGCAGCAGCGAGGTGGAGCAGCAGATCCTTGAAAGAGTACAGAAGATGTTTGACTCCAAGTTCATATTTAATGTAACGTTGAGCAGTGCACTTTATCAATAGCACACAGATGTGGGACTGAAGAATGGATGAAGGAGGTGAGCTTCTGTGGGCGAGGTACTGTCTCAAAGTGAAATAGACAATCTGCTGGCTGCACTCAGCACCGGAGAACTGGATGTTGACCAGATGCAGGAGACAGGAGATAAACAGGTTAAGGACTATGATTTCAAGAGACCTGCGAAGTTCTCCAAGGAGCATCTGCGGACACTTGAAATTATTTATGAGCATTATGGAAGACTGCTGTCGACCAATCTTCCGGTTTATCTGCGGAAGAATATACAGGTGTCGGTGAGCAGCTCTGAGACTGTTACATTTTCGGAATTTACTAATTCGCTTTCCAATCCGGTCATTTTGGGGATTGTAGATTTCCAGCCGCTGAATGGAGATATTATCATAGAACTGGCATCCAATCTTGGATTTGCCATGATAGACAGAATGCTTGGCGGACAGGGACAGCCGCTTGATAAGGCCAGGGACTTCTCAGAGATAGAGATGATCATTCTGGAAAAGCTGATGGTTGTCTGTATGCAGCTGATGAGGGAACCATGGAAGAATGTCATTGATATCAATCCGGTAATGGAGAGGATTGAGACCAATGCACAGTTTGCACAGGTGATCGCGCCAAGTGACATGATCGCGATCGTAACGATGAATGTCAAGATCGGAGACGTGGAAGGACATATGAATGTCTGTCTTCCCTTCTTTACGCTGGAAGATGTCATGGACAAGCTGAATACGAAGTACTGGTTTTCTACCATGCAGAAGGAAAGCACTGAGAATTACAGTGAAAGTCTGGAAGCTATGCTGAAAAGGGTAGATGTTCCTGTCAGGGCTGTACTTGGAAAGAGCCTTGTATCAGTGAATGATTTTATAAACCTGCAGCTGGGAGATGTGATCAGGCTGGGAACAGGAGTTGCTTCAGAAATGGATGTATATGTAGGAAATATCAAGAAGTTCACGGCACTTCCTGGTTCAAACGGTGATAAATATGCTGTTCGGGTCATGTCGGTGATCAGAGAGGAGGAGTAGGAACGCATGGATGGAATGTTATCGCAGGATGAAATAAATGCACTACTTAGTGGGATGGATCTTTCCAAGGGTGCAGATGGCGATACCACAGCGGATCCTGCAAAGACAGGAGATGCCGGGGAAGCAGAAAATGCTGCAGCAGATGACAGTACGAAAACAGAAGGTGCAGGTACTTCGGGATCAGAGATCAAATCAGATCCGATTGATGAAAACCTGTTAAGTGATACAGAGAAGGATGCTATTGGAGAGATCGCCAATATCAGCATGGGGTCTTCTGCAACAACACTGTATTCGCTGGTAAACAGAAAAGTGAATATTACAACCCCAGTTGTTGAACTTGCAAACTGGGATACGGTGACTAGGGATTATCAAAGACCGTGCGTCTTTATTCAGATCAGATATACATCAGGACTTGATGGCTCCAATATTATGATACTCAAGGAGCATGACGTTAAGGTGATCACAGACCTGATGATGGGAGGAGATGGAAGTAATACAGATGGTGAACTCGGAGAGCTACATCTGAGTGCCATTTCCGAGGCGATGAACCAGATGATGGGATCAGCGGCCACTTCCATGTCAACGATGCTTGGGAAAATGATCGATATCAGTCCCCCGGAAGCAACCAGGATCGATCTGCAGGATTTTAAATTTGGTGGAGACATTGCAGATTTCCTCTCACATACTTTTGTAAAGATTTCTTTCCGGATGCAGATCGAAGATCTTGTAGACAGTACGATCATGCAGCTTTATCCGATAGAATTTGCGAAGAGCCTTTATGAAACATTTATATCCACGCAGGATTCCGCACCGGCACCAGCCACTGCACCGGCACCAGCCACTGCACCGGCAGCACCGGAACCAGCGCCATATGTGCCGCCGACAGCAGCTGCTCCGGCAGGAAGCGTGAATCCACAGATGGGCACACAGCAGATGGGTGCGGCACCTGGCTATGGAATGCCACAGATGGGCATGGCACCTGGCTACGGAATGCCGCAGATGGGTACGATGCCCGGCTATGGAATGCCACAGATGGATATGAGCCAGCAGCAGAGCATGAATATTCAGCCTGCACAGTTCCAGAACTTTTCCAGTGCCACAGGACAGGGGCAGATGCCAGGTCAGGAGAATATCGGCCTGATCATGGATGTACCGCTGGAGGTTACCGTAGAGCTTGGAAGGACGAAGAAATCCATTGCCGAGATTCTGGATTTTGTACCGGGTACGATCATCGAACTGGACAAGATCGCCGGAGAGCCGGTAGATGTGCTGGTAAATGGAAAATTTGTAGCTAAAGGTGAAGTAGTAGTAATCGAAGAGAGTTTTGGTGTCCGCGTAACGGAGATCATTAAATAGAAAAGTATAGGAGAAAAGTTATGGCAAAGAATATTTTAATTGTAGACGATGCAGCATTCATGCGTATGATGATTAAGGACATTCTGACCAAAAATGGTTATAATGTTGCCGGAGAAGCAGAGAATGGAGCAAAGGCTCTTGAAAAATACAACGAGCTGAAGCCCGATCTTGTTCTGATGGATATCACGATGCCGGAGGTAGATGGCATTCAGGCACTGAAAAATATCAAGGCAGCAGATCCTTCTGCACAGGTTATCATGTGTTCAGCAATGGGTCAGCAGGCAATGGTTATTGAGGCTATCCAGAGTGGAGCCAAAGACTTTATTGTAAAGCCGTTCCAGGCAGATCGTGTACTGGAGGCAGTAAAGAAGGTAGTAGGATAATATGCTTCTGACAGGTATGGACAGAACGGATGGGTTTTTACAGTTTATGACAGTACTGATCCTGTTCGTCTTTGTCCTTGCGGTCACCTGGCTGACTACGAGATGGATCGCAGGGTACCAGAAGACAAAGGCAGCAGGGTGTAATCTTGAAGTGATTGAGACCATGCGGGTTACCGGAAATAAATATCTGCAGATTGTACGTGCAGGTGAAAGATATCTGGTCATTGCAGTGGGAAAAGATGAAATTCATATGCTGGCTGAATTGTCCAGAGAAGAGATCCAGTTCCATGAAAATGGTAACGGACAGAATCTGAATTTTGGTGACATACTGGAAAAGTTTAAAAAACAGAACGCAAAAGAGGATGACTGAGTTTTGAACCGCATGAAAAAGTTTTTCCATGCAAACAGAATAATGAAAATCATATGCCTGCTGCTGACGGTGGGCATATTGTCTATTATCCCTTCTTCCAGTGTATATGCAACAGAGGTGGATTCCCACCTTACGGGCAGTACAGAGGAAAGGACGAATATTGAAGAACCGGGAACGGCCAGCACTCCTGACGAGCTTTCGGAACTGAATATTGCCAATACGATGACAGTTACCTATAATAATGGAAACGGACAGGTGAGTGGATCCTTAAGGATTCTGATCACACTGACGCTGATCGCACTGGCACCAACCCTTCTGATCATGCTTACCTCTTTTACGAAGGTACTGATCGTTCTGCATTTTACAAGGTCGGCTTTAAATACCCAGACAGCGCCTCCGAATCAGGTGTTGATTGGGTTAGCTTTATTTCTGACCTTTTTTATTATGCGTCCTTACATGACACAGATCTATGAGGAAGCGGTTGTCCCCATGGAGCAGGGGGAGATCGACCAGCAGGAATTTTTGGAAAGAGGGATCCAGCCACTCAGGGAATTTATGTATAAGCAGACACAGACAGAGGATGTGGATGTATTTATGGATATCAGCGGTGACAGCTGGGAGAGCGGGGCGCTGGATGATATTCCGTTATCAGTGCTGGCACCGGCCTTTATGGTGGGGCAGCTAAGGGAAGCGTTTATCATTGGCTTTATTATTTATATACCGTTTATCGTGATCGATATGGTGGTATCATCAGCATTGATGAGTATGGGTATGATGATGCTGCCGCCTACAACGATATCCATGCCGTTCAAGATCCTGCTGTTTGTACTCGCAGACGGATGGAATCTGATCATAGTGAATCTGGTTAGGACATTCAAATGATGGAAGGAGCATAAGCAATGAGTATTGATGACGTTACGGCAATTGCCAGCGATGCCCTGTTTCTTGTGATCAAGGTATCAGCGCCGATTCTTCTGGTGTCTTTGATCGTGGGGCTTCTGATCAGTATCTTTCAGACAGTAACATCGATCCAGGAACAGACACTGACCTTTGTACCCAAGATACTGGCAGTCTTTCTGTCCATTATCGTGCTGGGAAACTGGATGCTTACGCAGATAACAGAATTTATGAACAGACTGTGGTCTAATTTCAGTCTGTATACCAGGTAGGATATGATAGATTACAGTTTCAGCTATGGTGATCTTGAATTATTTCTTCTTATTTTTGTCAGGGTTGCCAGCTTTGTCTATATTGCACCATTCTTCAGCATGAGTAATACGCCGTCAAGAGTGCGTGTGGGACTTGCTTTTTTTATATCGGTTCTGTTATATCAGACAGGACCGGAGCAGGAGGCTGCATATGATACACTGACAGGATATACCATTATTGTTATGAAAGAGGCAGTAACCGGATTCCTGATAGGCTTTGGAGCCAACCTCTGCACGGCGGTAGTATCCTTTGCGGGGCAGATTGCAGATATGGAGATGGGGCTTTCCATGGCCAGTCTGTTTGACCCTGCTACCAAACAGCAGACGACGATTACCGGTGTATATTACAATTATATGGTATTGCTTCTGCTCATGATCTCCGGCATGCACAGATATCTGCTGAAAGCACTTGCTGAGACTTATGAACTGATTCCCATTAATGGAGCGGTGTTCCATGACGATGCACTGCTGCAGGCACTGATCACCTTTATGGGAGATTATATTATCGTAGGCTTCAGGATCTGTCTGCCGATCTTTGCAGTGATGATTATCCTGAATGCTGTGCTTGGCATTCTTGCCAAGGTGTCACCGCAGCTGAATATGTTTGCAGTTGGTATCCAGATGAAGGTGCTGGTGGGTTTCTGTGTGCTTTTTGTAACAACGGCGATGCTGCCGGATGCGGCAGGCTTCATTTACGAACAGATGAAGCGTATGGTTGTCAGCTTTGTCAGGGTAATGAGTGCATAAAAGGAAAGCTCTATGGTTTTAGAATATAATCTGCAGTTTTTTGCAAAGGATGGACCAGGCGGGGAAAAGACAGAAGAGCCTACCGCCAAAAAACTGGAGGATGCCAGAAAAGAAGGACAGGTAGCCAAAAGTAAGGAGATAGGAAATGCTTTTGGACTGCTTGCCATGTTCATACTGCTAAAGGTATATGTGGGAAGTCTCGGGGAAAATATGGTAGACTGTTTCTCCGGTATTTACAACCAGATCCCGGATGCAATCACCATGTATGGAGGAAAGATCCCGGTAGCAGCGCTTTTTGTCCTGCTCCATACGGTCATCCTGAAGATGCTTCTGATGCTGGCTCCTGTTTTTCTGATTGGAGTAGTAGTTGCAGTTGTATGTGATGTGGTACAGGTTAAGTGGAAGCCTACCAGCAAGCCTCTGCAGCCAAAGTTCAGCAAGCTCAATCCCATATCTGGATTTAAACGTATTTTTTCAGCAAATGCACTGATCGAGCTTCTGAAATCCATAGCTAAGATCGGCATTATATGTTATGTTGTCTACAGCTACATGAAGGATAAAATAGCAGGTGTTTTTCTACTGTATGATATGAGCCTCAATCAGGCGATTTCGCTGGTGGGAGAAACTGCCATTGATGTGGGGATCAGGATCTCTGCTGTCTATATGGTGATCGCTTTTCTGGATTATGCATATCAGAAGCATAAGTTTAAAGAAGACATGAAGATGACCAAGCAGGAAGTCAAGGATGAGTATAAGAATCAGGAGGGAGATCCACAGGTCAAGGGTAAACAGAAGCAGAGGATGCAGGAAGCGTCCAGAAGACGTATGATGCAGCAGCTTCCGGAAGCAGATGTGGTCATTACCAATCCGACTCATTATGCGGTGGCGATCAAATATGATCCTGATAAATACGATGCGCCTTATGTCATAGCTAAAGGAGAGGATTTTCTGGCACAGAAGATCAAGGAGATCGCCAGAGAGCATGATGTGGAGATCGTAGAGAATAAGCCGCTTGCCAGAATGCTGTATGCTAATGTGGATATTGGGGGACTGATCCCACCGGAGCTTTATCAGTCGGTGGCAGAAGTACTTGCGTTTGTATATCATCTGAAGGGTAAAGCATAAATAAAAGGAAAGGAGAAAAAAGATGAAGAAACAGGATCTGGCAGTTGCAGCATATCTGGTTGCAGCCTTTGTAATGATGATCATACAAATCCCGAGCTGGCTTCTCGATATTCTCCTTGCCTGTAATATAGCTCTTGGTTTTACGATCCTGTTTACGGCAATGTTTGCCAAGGAGGTTCTGGATATGTCATTCTTTCCGACCATCCTTCTTTTCACCACGATATTCAGGATCGCCCTGAATATTTCTTCCACAAGACTGATTCTGACAACGGGGGATCCTGGTGAAGTGGTCCAGACCTTCGGTAATTATGTCGGAGGCGGTGACCTGATCGTAGGTGCGATCGTTTTCCTGATCCTTATCATTGTCCAGTTTATGATCATCAATAAAGGTTCTGAACGTGTGGCTGAAGTAACAGCACGTTTTACTCTGGATGCCATGCCCGGTAAGCAGATGGCGATCGATGCGGATCTGAATACCGGTGCAATCAATGATGCAGAGGCCAAGAGAAGAAGAGATAAGATCCAGGAGGAGGCAAGCTTCTTTGGCTCCATGGATGGTGCTGTGAAGTATGTAAAGGGAGATGCCACGGCAGGTCTTATTATTACTGCAGTCAATATTGTGGGCGGTATTGCCATGGGAGTCCTGAGACGTGGAATGGACTTTAACAATGCGTTAAATACCTATACGATCCTGACAATCGGTGATGGTCTGGTCAGCCAGATCCCGTCTCTGCTGATCTCTCTGTCAACAGGTATTCTGGTAACAAAGGGCTCAAAGGATGCCGATTTTGGTGCAGTGCTGATCAGACAGGTGTTTGGAATACCCAAGGCATTATATATAGTAGGGATCATTATCTGTACCCTTGGTATCGTGACTCCTTTCCCGACACTGATCTTCCTGACTCTCGGACTGGTATTCATTGTCTGTGGCCGTGTGATCGCCGGAGAGATTGAAACAGCCAGGATTGAGAATGAGGTAGACGAGGAGGAGATCGCAGCAGAGGAGATCAGGCAGCCTGAAAATGTCAACAGTCTGCTGCAGGTAGATCCTATTGAGCTGGAATTTGGGTATGGCATCATCCCCCTTGCTGATGTGAATCAGGGTGGTGATCTGCTTGACCGTGTAGTCATGATCAGAAGACAGATCGCACTTGAGCTTGGTACTGTAGTGCCGATCATCAGACTGCGTGACAATATCCAGCTGAACCCGAACCAGTATATTATCAAGATCAAGGGAATCCAGGTTAGTGAAGGTGAGATCCTGTTTGATCATTATATGGCCATGAATCCCGGTTATGTAGAGGAAGAGATCACAGGTATCCCTACCTTCGAGCCATCCTTCCATCTGCCGGCTATCTGGATCACAGAGGGACAGCGGGAAAGAGCAGAGAGTCTTGGCTATACCGTAGTAGATCCGCCGTCCATTATAGCAACGCATCTGACAGAGATCATCAGACAGCATATTTCAGAGCTCCTTACCAGACAGGATGTACAGAATCTTGTTAATAACCTGAAGGATACCAATCCTTCACTGGTTGAAGAGCTGACACCAAAGCTGCTTGGCCTTGGCGAGATCCAGAAGGTGCTGCAGAATCTCTTAAAGGAGGGAATTTCCATCAGGGATCTGCTCACTATATTTGAAACACTGGCGGACTATGCACCTTCTACAAGGGATACAGATATTTTGACAGAGTATGTGAGACAGAGCCTGAAGAGAGCAATCTCCAGCAAGTTCTTCCCAGCTAATGAAACCACCAGTGTAGTGACGCTGGATCCGAAGCTGGAGCAGGAGATCATGGCAAGCGTAAAGCAGTCAGAGAACGGTGCATATCTGACGCTGGATCCCGAAAAAACGAAGGCGATCATGAAGAGTGTTGGGGATGAGATTGCCAAGCTGGAAAACCTGGGCAAGAATCCGATCATTGTAACATCTCCCATTGTAAGAATGTACTTTAAGCGTCTGACTGAGGATTATTACAGGGATCTGATCGTAGTATCCTATAATGAGATAGAGAATAATGTTGAACTGCAGTCGGTAGGAATGGTGACAGCATGATAATAAAGAAATTTCAGGCAAAAACAGAAAATGATGCAGTAGAAGCTGCAAAAAAAGAACTGGGAAGCGCAGTCGTGATCATGAATGTGCGCAAGGTAAAACGGAAAGGACCTTTTGGATTCCTGCTTCCACAGCTGACAGAGGTCACGGTGGCTCTTGAAGAAGAAAGCGAACAGAAGGTGCAGTCACTGCGAAAGAATACAGACACCCAGAATGGTAATGCTGTAAAAGCAGAGAAAACAGCAGAGAGCCGGCATGTGGCGGAAGGAGATCCTCAGGGACAGAAGGATTTTGAAAAGCAGCTGGAAAACAGTGTGATCGAAGAGAAGCTGGACAGTCTGCACAGTCTTCTGGAGCAGCAGCTGAAAAAGCCTGAGGAAGAAACAGAAGAAGCGCCAGAAGAAGAGATAAAGGAAGATGAAATGTCCCGATTTATCAAACTGGTATACAATACCATGCTGGATAATGAAGTGGATGAAAAATATGCAAACCTGATCATTGATGAGATGGAGAAGAACAACAAGCCGGGAACACCGTTTGATCATGCGCTGGCGGATGTCTATCAGAAAATGATACTGAAATTTGGAAATTCACAGGAACTGACAGAAAGCCAGAAGGGACCAAAAGTTGTGTTCTTTATCGGACCGACCGGTGTTGGCAAGACAACAACCATTGCCAAGATCGCAGCAGAATATCAGCTTGATAAAAAAAAGAAGGTAGCTCTTCTGACAGCAGATACATACAGGATCGCTGCGGCTGAACAGCTTCGGACGTATGCCGGTATTCTGGAGGTACCCTTCAGAGTCATTTATTCCGCAGAAGAGATCAGCCAGGCAGTCCGCGATTTCCAGGATTATGATTATATCATGGTGGATACAGCAGGACATGCCCACCAGAATGAAGATCAGAGAGAGATCATAAAGGGACTGATCCATGCAGCAGATGGACTGACAGATACAGATGTATTCCTGGTTCTTTCTGCTACAACAAAATATAATGACCTGAAGAAGATCGTGGATGCTTACCGGGAGGTAACTGATTACAGACTGATCTTTACCAAGCTGGACGAAACAGAGGAACGGGGTAATATGTTCAATATCAGGCTTTATACAGGAGCAGAGATCTGCTACGTTACCTGCGGACAGAATGTACCGGATGATTTGGAAAGCTTTAATCCACAGAAAACAGTAAAGCTGCTGCTTGGCGGCAGAAAAGACGCAAGAAAGTAATGAGCCCGGAAATGGTATGAATTGAATGAGAGGTAAGGAATGGATCAGGCACAGCAGTTAAGAAATATCATAAAGGCGAATAATATAGCAAAGCCTGAAGCAAGAGTGATCACAGTGACCAGTGGTAAGGGCGGTGTGGGAAAATCCAATACGGCAATTAACCTGGCGATCCAGTTTCGTAAAATGGATAAGAAGGTGGTGATCCTTGATGCGGATTTCGGACTTGCCAATATAGAGATCATGTTTGGAACAGTTCCCAAGCACAATTTCTGTGATATGATATATCAGGGAAAGAGCATGAAGGAAATTATCACCTGGGGTCCTATGGATGTGGGATTTGTTTCAGGGGGCTCCGGAATAGCGGGACTTTCCAACCTGGGTAAGGAATATCTGACTTATATCATCGGAAACCTGAGGGAGTTAGATTCTATTGCAGATGTGATCATTATAGATACAGGAGCGGGGATCTCCGATTCCGTGCTGGAATTCCTGGTAGCCAGCGGAGAGATCCTGCTGGTGACGACACCGGAGCCCACTTCTATTACGGATTCCTATTCCCTGCTGAAAGCACTGAGAAGACATCCTGACTTTGAAGAACAGGCAGTCAGGATCAAGATGGTCGCTAATAAAGTGTCCGGACAGGAGGAGGGAAGGATCCTGTATGACAAATTAAATTCCGTTGTGACCAGATACTTAAGCCTTTCTATGGAATACCTGGGAGCAGTGCCGAACGATACCCATTTAAGCAGGGCGGTCATGCAGCAGATGCCGGTTTCCCTGCAGAATCCGGGAGCGCCTTCAGCACTTGCTTATGAGGAGATCGCAGCAAGGCTGATGAATGTGGAACTGAACAGAAATGTGGCAAGACGTGGCATGGCAGCCTTTTTTGCACATATGATAGGCAACAAGAAAAATAGAGGTCAGGGGGAGAACTGATGCTGTCAAAATATGTGGTTCCGGGAAACAGAGTGGAGATTCAGTCCGCCGGACGGGTAAAATTCACAGGAGAAACAGAAAAAAAGAAGGTTTATCAGACTACTGTATATGATGTGGTATCAGAGGATCGTCTGGAGATCTATATGCCTATGGAAAAATCAAAGCTGATCCTGCTTCCGGTAGATGAAGAATTTGATCTGTATTTTTATACAACAAACGGACTGTATCAGTGCTTTGCAAAAATTATAGACAGATACAAGACAGACAATAAATATCTTCTTCTGCTGGAGCTGACCAGTAACTTAAGAAGATTCCAGCGCAGAGAATATTACCGTCTCAGCTGTGCACTGGAAATGAATGCAAGGAGTCTGCAGAAAGAGGAGATAGAGGCAGTTGAACAGAATAATAACTATCTGGTACCGGGACTTCCGCTGACCCGCAGCATTATTGTTGATATCAGTGGCGGTGGAATCCGGTTCGTAGGAGACTATGCTTATGAACAGGGAAGCCTGATCTGCTGCAAATATCATCTCCTGATCGACGGAAAAGATAAAGAGTACACACTGATCGCAAAAGTGATCGCTGTCAGGGAGCTGGATGAGCACCGGGGGCTATACGAGCACCGTGCCCAGTATATCAATATCGATACCATGGAAAGAGAAGAGATCATACGGTTTATCTTTGAAGAGGAAAGAAAGCACAGAAAAAGAGAAAAAAACATAGAATGATCACTTTGCACCCATGTGAAGCAATTGGCGTGATATAATATAAGCAATAATCAACAGGAAAGAGAAAAAAGATGAGAATGAGTGTAAAGAGTACCGGCAGCAAGGCAGTAGCCATAGCCAGTTCTACCGGTGGACCCAAAGCGCTGCAGAGTCTGATCCCGTTTCTTCCGGCAGAGTTAGATGCTCCTGTATTTATTGTACAGCATATGCCTGCAGGTTTTACAGAGGCATTGTCTATCCGGCTTGACCAGCTTTCAGGACTTTCTGTCAAGGAGGCAGCAGAGGGTGATACCGCCGAGAAAGGACATGCTTATCTTGCCAGAGGCGGAAGACATATGGAGATCAGAAAAAAAGCAGGAAAAGAAACGCTCCATTACATGGACGAACCGCCAAGAGAAGGGGTGAGGCCCTGTGCCAATTATATGTATGAATCCCTGATGGATAGTAATTATGATGAGATTATCTGTGTGGTGCTTACCGGAATGGGAGCAGATGGCACAGAGGGGATCAGACATCTCAAAGAAAAAAAGAAAGTTACCGTGATTGCACAGGATGAGGAAACGTGTACGGTGTATGGTATGCCAAAAAGCGTTGTCCAGGCACAATTGGCGGATAAAATATTGCCACTGACACAGATTGCCGGTGAGATTACAAAGAACGTGGGGGTAATTTAAAATGGATGTTAATCAGTACCTTGGTATTTTCCTGGATGAATCAAGAGAGCATCTGGAAAGCCTGAACACACAGATCATGAATCTGGAGCAGAACCCGGAGGATGCAGATACGATCAATGAGATCTTCCGTGCAGCACATTCCCTGAAGGGAATGGCAGGCACCATGGGTTATAAGAGGATGCAGAATTTGACTCATGATATGGAGAATGTTTTTACAGAGATCAGAAACGGATCCCTGAAGGTCAATTCCAACCTGATAGATATTCTGTTCCAGTGTCTGGATGCGCTGGACGAGTATACCAATAATATTCAGGAAACATCAGATGAGGGGACGAATGATAACAAGACTCTTATAGAACAGCTGAATGCGTTCCTGAAGGAGGGCAAATCTGATGCCCAGATGGAAGAGCAGAAGAAGGAAACGAAGGAAGAGGCGACAAAGGCAGAAGAGGGTACCGGCCGCAGCTGGGAGCAGATCTCACTTGGAGATCCGGAAAAGCATGTGATTGCCACGGCAAAGGAACAGGGAAAGCAGGTCTATGGTCTGACGATCCGTATACAGGAAACCTGTATCCTAAAGGCTGCAAGAGCATTTCTTGTTTATAAGGCAGTGGAGGAAAAGGCAGAGATCATTGTCTGCAATCCTTCTGCGCAGGATATAGAGGATGAAAAGTTTGACCTGGAGTTCAGCCTGATCATAATCTCCGACCAGCCGCTTGAAGAGATCATCAAGGCTGCGGAGAATGTATCAGAGATTGCTTCTGTTGTCGGCGATGTGATCAATATTGATACATCAGTGAAAGAGGAGCCGGAGGAAAAACCGGCTGTAGTGGCAGGAAAGCCGGAAACCAAGCCTGCAGCGGCACCACAGAACAGCGCACCAGTTAAGCAGCAGACAGATAAAAAGGGTGGAAAGCCGGTAGTGAACAGGACTGTCCGCGTTGATATTGAGAAGCTGGATGTGCTGATGAACCTTGTCAGTGAGCTGATCATAGCCAAAAACTCACTGGTATCTGCCTCCAGCACAGAAGGAGCGACAGGTGCAGGCTTTAATGAGCAGATTGAATATCTGGAAAGTGTAACCACGAACCTGCATGAGTCTGTCATGAAGGTCCGGATGGTTCCCATTGAAAGCGTAGTCAGCAAGTTCCCGAGAATGATCCGTGAGCTGTCCAAGAAGCTGGATAAGAAGATGGAACTGTACATGACAGGTGAGGAAACAGAGCTGGATCGTACTGTGGTGGATGAGATCGGGGATCCTCTGATGCATCTGCTCCGTAACAGCGCAGATCATGGACTGGAATCAGCAGAGGTACGTGCAAAGAGAGGAAAGCCGGAGGTTGGTTCTATTTTCCTGGATGCTTATCAGGATGGCAACAATGTAGTCATCGAAGTAAGAGATGACGGTAATGGTATTGATACAGAGGCTGTCAAACAGAAGGCGATCGAAAGAGGAGTGATCACACCGGAGCAGGCCGATAGCATGAGCGAGAAGGATATCATTGGATTGCTTTTCCATGCAGGCTTTTCTACATCCCAGAAGGTCACCGATATATCTGGAAGAGGTGTCGGGCTTGATGTCGTGAAGTCCAAGATCGAATCCTTAAGCGGTGAGGTAGAGGTAAAATCCAAGCTTGGAGAAGGAAGCACATGGATCATCAGACTGCCGCTGACCCTTGCTATCATCCAGGCACTGATGGTTATTGTCGGTGGTGAGAAGTATGCGATCTCTCTAGGCAGTATCCAGACAATTGAGGACATCAATCCGGCTGAGATCAAGCTGGTTGGAAATAACGAAGTGATCAACCTGAGAGGAAATGTGATCCCACTTGTCAGACTGAGCAAAGAACTTGATATTGAGAGTCAGAAGTCTCCGGAAGAAAATATGGTAGTCGTTATTGTGAAGAAGGGCGAGAAGCTGGCGGGGCTGGTTGTGGATGAGCTGATCGGACAGCAGGAGATCGTTATTAAATCACTTGGCAAATATATTAACAAGTGCAAGATCATCAGCGGTGCAACCATTCTCGGTGACGGCGAGGTAGCACTGATTTTGGATGCCAACGCACTCATTTAGAACAGGGGGATTTAGAAGATGGATCAGTTAAAAACAATAGAAACAGCTGAAGCAGCAGAAGAAGCAGCAGCACAGTATATCGTTGTGCGGCTTGGCGAAGAGCAGTATGGTATTGATATACGATATGTGGATAATATTGTCCGTATGCAGCATATTACAAGAGTTCCCAAGGTAGCATCCTATATCAGGGGAGTAATCAATCTTCGTGGAGAAGTGATCCCTGTGATGAGCATCCGGTTAAAGATGGGTCTTCCTGAGGATGTTGAGGTCAAATCTACAAGGATTATTATCCTGAAGCATGAGCAGCATGGAACAATCGGCATCATTGTGGATGAAGTAAAGGAAGTGGTAACACTTACTACTGACTGTATTGAAAAAATGGCGTATGATGGAAATGAGAATAAGAGTCATTTTATTTCCGGCATTGGAAAAAACGGAGAAGAGCTGATTTCCTTACTGGATCTGAATTCGGTCTTACTTGAAAAATAAAGCATAATCAGTTAGGAGAGTTTCATGAAAAATCTTAATATGGACGAATTAACGAACCAGTACTACGATGTGCTGAAAGAGCTTGGCAACATCGGTGCAGGAAATGCTACGACCGCACTTGCACAGATGATCGGATGCAAGGTAGATATGTCTGTTCCCAAGGTTCAGCTGCTTGATTTTAATAAGCTTGGAGAACTGGTTGGCGGTGAAGATGAACTGATGGTAGGTATTTATCTCCAGGTAGAGGGCGATATTGAAGGAAGCATGATGTTCATCCAGAAGAAGGTCTCTGCAGCCCATCTTGTTAATAAGCTGATGTGTGGCATGCTGGGTGTTACAGAAGATGAGATTACCAGCCATGAATTTGGCGAAATGGAATGCTCTGCGATCAAGGAAGTAGGTAATATCATTACCGGTGCATATTTAAATGCACTCTCTTCCCTGACAGGGCTGAAGATCTATCCTTCTGTACCACAGCTTGGAATAGACATGGCAGGGGCGCTTTTAAGCGTGCCTGCAGTTGAGTTTGGATTATATGCCGATAAGATTCTTCTTGTGCAGACACAGTTCTCAGATGCAGTAGAGCTGGATGGTTATTTTATACTGATACCCGATATGGAATCTTATGAAAAGATTTTGACAGCACTTGGTGTGATGTAGGGTAAAGGAGATTCTTTTGCTATGGGTGAAGTATATAAGGTAGGAATGGCGGATATGGCAGTCTGCAGTGGAGATGATGCTGTTACCACGCTTGGGCTTGGTTCATGCATCGGAATTGCGATCCGGGATCCGGGGACAGGAGTTGGCGGATTGGTACATATTATGCTGCCTGACAGTAAAGAAATCAGAAATAATACCAACAGACCCAAATTTGCAGATACCGGAATTGAAGACCTGGTAGATGCAATTGTGAAAAAGGGTGGAAACAGGAACCGTCTGGTAGCCAAGATCGCCGGCGGCGCACAGATGTTCTCCTTTGGCAGCGGTAATGAAGCCATGAGAGTAGGGGACAGAAACGCAGCGGCCAGCCGGAAGAAGCTGAGTGAACTGAAAATCCCGCTCCTTTCAGAGGATACCGGAGAGAATTATGGCCGGACAGTTATTTTCTATCCTAAAACGGGGGATTATGTGATTCGGGCAATCGGTAAGCCGGAGAAAACAATATGAGTAATAAAAAGCTGTTTGCTCCTTTTCTGATGCTGCTTGCAGGGGCAGTGGTATCCATTGTCATGTTCTTGAGTGATTATGACATGACACAGCGGCTTACCATATTGCTTCTGTCAATGCTGTTCTTTTATTGCGCGGGCCTTTTTATCCAGAAGAAAATGGTAAAGTTTTTGGATGAGATCCAGAAAAAGGAAGAGACACAGAAGGCAGAAGAAGGAGAAGTCATAGAAAAAGAGGCTAAGAAGGAAGAGGCTGAAAAGGAAGAGAAATAGTCTATGGCTAAGGAAGAACTGTATCGGAGGTTACCATGGACGAAGCAGCAAGAAACAGGCTTTTTGAAGACTATGCCAAAAACAGGTCACCAGAAATACGGGAACAGATCATACTGGAATATGCTCCGCTTGTAAAGCTGGTGGCAGGACGGCTCAGTATGTATCTTGGATACAATGTAGAATATGATGATCTGGTTGGATATGGGGTATTTGGTCTGATAGATGCCATAGATAAATATGACAATATGAAGGCTGTCAAATTTGAAACCTATGCCAGCCTCCGGATCAGGGGAGCAATACTGGATCAGATTCGGAAAATGGACTGGATCCCGAGAACGATCCGTCAGAAACAGAAAAAAATAGATGCGGCCATGAAGGCCATTGAAGCTGAAAAGGGCAGAGCGGCAACAGATGAGGAAATTGCCGGGGAGCTTGGTATTTCAGCGGACGAATATACTGGCTGGCAGTCACAGATGAAGATAACAGGGGTGGTATCGCTGGATGAATTCCTGGAGGGGGGAAGTGAGGTTCCTTCCCTGCAGAGTACCCAGCATCGCTATGACGAGCCGGAAGACGTGATCGAAAAGGATGAACTGAAAAAGAAGCTGGCAGAGGCACTGGAGCTTCTGACAGAAAAAGAAAAGAAGGTGATCCTTCTTTATTATTATGAGGATCTGACATTAAAGGAGATCAGTAATATCCTTGCGGTATCAGAGTCCAGAATTTCGCAGCTGCATACACGTGCACTGCAGAAAATGAAAGCTAAAATGGGAAATTATATGGGGATCTTTTCCCGGTAGCAGAGGCTTAGCATTTTCAGGAGAGCTGATACAGAGGTAGTGAGAGGGGACGGGTATTGCTATGAAAAATGGGTATTTCCAGCTGGTGTGTGGACCGCAGGGAACAGGACTTAAGGTCTTTGCACCAAAGGACGGTGGGGAAGCTGTCAATGTGAAAGAGGTTATGGAGTATCTGACGAGAAACCAGATTCCTTATGATACGCCTGCGCTTTCAAAGGGGTTACAGAATGCAGCTGCATCAAGACAGGAGATATATCTGCTTATGCTGAACAGGGAAGCCTGCAAAGAGGTAAATGAAAGCTACATCCTGCTTGCAAGTGAAGACCGCATGAGCGTGATTGTCAGATTTTATCCGGCATCTGAGAATGGAGAGAGCCTGAAGCCGCAGGAGCTGATCCGGGATCTTACTTTTAAAAGGATCACTTATGGTGTGCGCAGGAATGAGATTTTTGACTTCCTTTCGCATGTCAGATACTGTACAGACCTGCAGGCTGCTGCTGGAAAAGCACCTAGAAACGGATCTGATGCAAGGATAGAATATTATTTCCAGACAGACAAAAAGGCAAGACCCACACTGAAAGAAGACGGGAGTGTAGATTTCTTTCATCTGAATACAATTAATCACTGCAAAAAAGGAGATGTCCTTGCAAGACTCTATCCGGAAGACCGGGGAGAGGCAGGATCTACTGTATATGGAGAAAAGATTCCGCCAAGAGAAGTAAAGGCGGGTGTCCTTCATTATGGGAGAAATATTTCCATTTCCGAAGATAAGACAGTGCTGACGGCAGAGACAGACGGGCATGTCATGCTGGTAGAAGGCTCTGTCTTTGTATCAGATGTACTTGAGGTGGAAAATGTGGACACCTCTACCGGAAATCTGGATTATGAAGGCAGTGTCAAGATCAATGGAAATGTCTGTGCCAATTTCGAGGTCAGGGCACGGGGAGACATAGAAGTAGCAGGTATCGTAGAGGGAGCCGGACTGTTTGCAGGTGGTAATATCATCATAGCAAGAGGTATGAACGGCATGGCAAAAGGAGAGCTTCAGGCCGGTGGAAACATTGTAGCCAAGTTCCTTGAAAATGCCAGGGTATCAGCGGGCGGCAGCGTTTCCACAGAATCGATCCTTCACAGCAGGGTAACTGCAGGAACACAGATCGTAGTTACAGGTAAGAGAGGATTTATTACCGGAGGAAAAGTATGTGCTACCAGCCTGATTCAGGTCAAGACGCTCGGGTCTCCCATGGGGACGGATACGATTGTAGAGGTGGGAATGGATCCACTCAAGAAGGCAAGACTGCAGGAGCTTCAGAAGCAGGTGACAGAAAGCAGCAGGATGATCGCACAGATCCAACCGGTTCTGGCAGCATTGTCAAAGAAGATGGCACAGGGTGTAAAGCTTCGGCCGGATCAGCTGAAGGGTTTTCAGGAAATGGTGCAGCAGGAAAAGCAGCTTAAGGAGATCGTAGCTAATAATAATGAGGAACTGACAGGCTTACAGTCTGTCCTGCAGGAGAGCAGCGGTGCAAAGGTAGAGGTATCTGGCGAGGTATATGCTGGAACGAAGATATGTATTTCGGACGTTTCTCTTGTTGTTAAGGAAAGTATGCGTCACTGCAAGTTTAAAAAAGAGCAGGGCGATGTAAAAATGTCTGCTTTATAGGGGACAGAAGGAGTGCCTATGACGATCAGCAGAGTAGAACTGCAGGGGCAGATCACCAGAGCCCAGGATTTTACAGCAATCAAACATCAGGAAGACAGCAGAGGGTTTGTTGAGCAGGCCAATATCCATCAGAAAACAGAGCAGAAGGTTGAAGTGAAGGCTCGTCAGGTACAGCATGGCGACAAGGCTGAGAATGAGGGAAAACGATTTGATGCCAAGGATAGTGGAAACGGCCATTATTATGGAGATGGCGGCAAAAAGCGCAAAAAGCAGGAAGAAAAGAAAAAGCCGTCTGCAGGCGGCTACGGCGGCTTTGACATAAAAATTTAAAGATACAGGTGAGAACATGAATACAACAGAACTGATTTTGCTGATTGCAGGTGCACTGGTATTTACCATCAGCTTTTTAATTCCTACAGGAAAGAAGGAGAAAAAAGAGGAGGGGGTAGAGGTCAGGATACCGGAAGAAGAGCTTCGGGAGAAAATTGAGGGTGAAGTCAGGGAAGCCCAGCAGAAGATAAATGATATTGTAGAGGAAACTGTGAAATATTCCATGGAAAAGACAGAACGTGTCATGGAGAAAACAAGCAATGAAAAGATCATGGCAATTAATGAATTTTCAAACACGGTTCTGGAGCAGATCGGCAAAAACCATAAAGAGGCCGTTTTCCTTTATGATATGCTGAATGACAAGCATGATAAGCTGAAAAATACAGTCAGTGAGGCCATGACAGTAGAAGGGAAACTGAAAGAAGAACTGGAGCAGGCGAAATTCAGTCCCATACAGGCGGAACGGGTTACGGTGCTTCCGGATCTGACTGCAGAGAGTGGAGCAGGGGCAGTGGCACTTGCAGCCTCCGGTATGGCAGAAACAGGCGCTGAAGCAGGAAATGCCAGAAAAAGGAAGAGTGCAGATGGGGCAGCAAAGGAGCCGGCAAGAAAACGGAAGCCCTCATCTGCAAAGACCAAAGCAGAGGAAGCCGCACAGTCAGAGAATCAGGCTGACAGAAAAGAGACTGCAAAGCATGTAGATGTGAGTATGGCAGCAGCCGGTAAGAATGGCAGCAGAAATAATAATGAAAAGATCAGGGAGCTTCATAAGGCAGGTAAGTCCAATATGGCAATTGCCAAAGAGCTTGGACTAGGTATTGGGGAAGTGAAGCTGGTGCTGGATCTGTTCGCAGATACGTAAAGGCACAAAGGAGAAGTTTTACATGAAATTAAAATACTATCTGAGAGGACTTGGCATTGGTATTCTGGTAACTGCTGTTATCATGGGTGTTACGCAGGGAAGCAGAAAGGAAACACTGTCAGACCGGGAGATCAGGGAAAGGGCAGCCGCCCTTGGTATGGTGGAGCCTGGAAATTCCCTGGCTGATCTGGAAGCGGCAGAAACACCAGCAGCAACAGAGATACCAGAAGCGGCAGAAACACCAGCAGCAACAGAGATACCGGAAGCGGCAGAAACACCGGCAGCAACAGAGACACCGGAGGCAGCAGAAACACCGGCAGCAACGGAAGCACCGGCAGCGACAGAGACACCGGAGGTGACGGCCAGACCGACGCAGAAGCCTGCAGAGGAAGAGGAAGGAAGCTCTTATACATTTGAGATCCAGGCGGGGGACAGCTCCTATCAGGTGGCTTACAGACTGCAGCAGGCAGGACTTGTGGCAGATGCCAGGGACTTTGATAATTATCTGTGCTCCAAAGGATATGACAGAAAACTCAAAACAGGATCATATGAAATTCCGGAAACGGCAACGGAAGAGGAGATCAGTGAGATCCTGTGTGGCAGATAACTGGAAGATAAAGGAAAATAAAAATGCGGAAAATCTGGCTGAATTTGCGAAAACCCTCTTGAAAAAAGAGGGTTTTAGTGCTATACTGTGCCAGTATGACTATAAAGCATGTGTATCAATTTCCTGCCGGTGCCCTTGACGCAGGGTAGGCAGCTGAGCGGAAGATACGCAGAAGCGCAACCAAATGGAGGTAAAGACATGAGCGTTATTTCAATGAAGCAGTTATTAGAGGCAGGTGTTCATTTCGGACATCAGACAAGAAGATGGAACCCCAAGATGGCTCCTTATATCTTCACAGAGAGAAATGGTATCCACATTATCGACCTGCAGAAGTCTGTAGGAAAGGTTGATGAGGCTTACAGAGCAGTATTTGAGATCGCTGCACAGGGCGGAACCATTCTTTTCGTAGGTACCAAGAAGCAGGCTCAGGACGCTGTTAAGACAGAAGCTGAGCGTTGTGGTATGTACTATGTAAACGAGAGATGGCTTGGCGGTATGCTTACCAACTTCAAGACTATCCAGAGCAGAATTGACAGATTAAAGGCAATCGAGACCATGTCTGAGGACGGTACTTTTGATGTTCTTCCCAAGAAGGAAGTTATCGCTCTTAAGAAAGAGTGGGAGAAGCTGGAGAAGAACCTTGGCGGTATCAAGACCATGACAAGAATTCCCGATGCTATTTTCGTAGTAGATCCCAAGAAGGAAAGAATCTGCGTACAGGAAGCTCATACACTGGGAATTACACTGATAGGTATTGGTGATACCAACTGTGATCCTGAAGAGCTGGATTACATTATTCCTGGTAATGATGATGCTATCAGAGCTGTTAAGCTGATCGTTTCCAAGATGGCTGATGCTGTTATCGAGGCAAATCAGGGTGAGGAAGCTGTTACAGAGGAGCTTGCTCAGGCAGCAGAGGGAACAGAAGCTACTGATATCGAAGAAGTGGCAGATGCAGAATAATTAAAGCAAACAGATTCAGGAGGAAATAACGATGGCTAACATTACAGCAGCTATGGTAAAAGAGTTAAGAGAAGCTACCGGAGCAGGTATGATGGACTGCAAGAAGGCTCTTAATGAAACCGATGGGGATATGGACGCAGCCGTTGAGTTCTTAAGAAAGAACGGACAGGCTAAGGCAGAGAAGAAGGCAGGAAGAATCGCAGCAGAAGGTCTTTGCTGTGTAACCTTAAAGGATGACAAGACAGCAGCAGTTGTTGAAGTTAACTCTGAGACAGATTTCGTTGCAAAGAATGAAGAGTTCCAGACATTTGTAAAGGCAGTTGCAGAGCAGGCAGTTAACTCTGACGCAGATGACATGGAAGCATTTATGGCAGAAAAGTGGAATGCAGATCCTTCTATCACTGTTAAGGAAGCTCTGGTTGCCAAGGTTGCCAAGATCGGTGAGAACTTAAATATCAGAAGATTTGAGAAGATCGTTGCTGATAACGGCTGTGTCGTATCTTATGTACACGGTGGCGGAAGAATCGGTGTTGTTGTAGAAGCACAGACAGACGTTGTAAATGATGCTGTTAAGGAAGCACTTACCAACGTAGCTATGCAGATCGCAGCACTTTCTCCCAAGTATGTATCTACAGCAGATGTATCTGAAGAATACAAGGCTCATGAGAAAGAGATCCTGATGGCACAGATCGCTAACGATCCCAAGATGGCTGGAAAGCCTGAGAAGGTTATCGAGGGTGCTGTTGTCGGACGTCTTAACAAGGAACTGAAGGAGGTTTGTCTCCTCGAGCAGCCTTACGTTAAAGCTGAAGATGGCAAGCAGACTGTAGCACAGTACCTTGCACAGGTTTCCAAGGAAACAGGCGCTAATCTTTCTGTTAAGAAATTTGTTCGTTTCGAAACAGGTGAAGGTCTTGAAAAGAAAGTTGACGATTTCGCAGCAGAGGTTGCTGCACAGGCAGGTATGTAATCCGTTCTGAATAAAAGAAGAACAGTGATGAGGCCCGGGAGTTTCATAGATAGTGTTTTCCCCTGTCTGTGGAATAACCGGGCTTCTTTCTTTTTAGTCAAGGTAAGGAGTTTTTGATTATGGTAAAATATATTGCAAAACGAATTGGTCTTGCAATCGTGACAATCTGGGCGGTGGCAACCATCACCTTCTTTCTGATGAATCTGGTTCCCGGTGGTCCGTTCCTTTCTGAAAAGGCAATCAGTCCCCAGGCAACAGCAGCGTTGGAAGCAAAGTATGGACTGGATAAGCCGCTCTTCCAGCAGTATCTGACATATATCACAGATGCACTGCATGGAGATTTTGGTGACAGCTTAAAGCAGAGAGGCCGTACTGTTATGGATATCATTAAGATGAAGTTTCCAGTGTCTGCAAGAGTCGGCGGCGTATCTGTACTGGTATCCCTGATCCTTGGAGTGCCGCTTGGCTGTATTGCTGCCCTGAAGAGAGGGAAGTTTGCAGACAGTCTGATCAGTGTGGTGGCAACCTGTGGTATTGCGGTTCCCAGCTTTGTTATCTGTACACTGCTGCTGTATTTCTTCGGAGTTAAGCTGCAGGTCCTTCCCACCATGGGACTGACAACAGCAAAGCATTATGTGATGCCGGTCATGGCACTGGCTTTTTATCCAACAGCCTATATTATGCGTCTGATGCGTTCATCCATGCTGGACGTACTGGGGCAGGACTATATGCGGACTGCAAAGGCCAAGGGACTTGCGGGAGGCAAGATCCTTTTCAAGCACGCACTCCGTAATGCGATTCTTCCGGTTATTACCTATGTGGGTCCTCTTCTGGCTTATACGGTAACAGGAAGCTTTGTAGTAGAGAAGATTTTTACGATCCCGGGACTTGGCGGTGAGTTTATCGCAGCCATTAACGGACGAGATTATACACTGATCATGGGGACAACGATCTTTCTTGCCACACTCATTATTCTTATGAATGTTGTGGTAGATATTGTTTACAAGCTCGTAGATCCCAGAATTAAATTAAAGTAAGGAGCAGACCCCATGAAAGAAAATCCAATCAGTTTTCAGTTAAAATTAAAGCCTGAAGATTTTCTCCCGGCAACAGAGGAAGAAAAGCAGAGTCAGGTGATCATGCGTGAGAGTGTCAGCTTCTGGAAGGATGGCGGACGTCGTCTGCGCAAAAATAAGGTGGCTATGGTAAGCCTTGTAGTGATCATTATCATCATGATCTTTTCCTTTGTGGTTCCTTCCTTTTATCCTTATTCCTATAAGGAGCAGATCAAGGGAGCAAACAACCTGCGCCCCATGCAGTATTCTGCAGAGGAGCAGGCAAGGATCGATGCCGGTGAAAAGGTATTCCCTCATGTCTTTGGCACAGACAAGATGGGACGTGATTACGCCATCCGTGTCATGATGGGAAGCCGTATTTCTCTGTTAGTTGGTCTGATCGCAACAGGGATCATCCTGATCATCGGATCCATTTACGGATCTGTGGCAGCCTTCTTTGGAGGCTGGGTGGATCTGGTCATGATGCGTATTGTTGATATTATATACACGATTCCGGATATCCTGCTGATCGTACTGTTATCCTTTGCACTAAAGGATCCCCTGTCCCGGCTGAAGAATGTAGCAGGCTTTGCCTGGGTAGGTGTGGTAGGTGAAAACCTGATCAGTATTTTTGTTGTATTTGCCCTTTTATACTGGGTAGGTATGGCGAGAATGGTCAGAAGCCAGGTTCTGATGCTGAAGGAAAGTGAATATGTAACAGCAGCAAGGGCACTCGGCGTAAGCAATGGAAAGATCATCAGAAAGCATCTGCTGACCAACTGTATCGGTACTTTGATCGTTACCACTACACTGCAGATCCCCTCATCCATTTTTACAGAAAGCTTCTTAAGCTTCCTTGGTATGGGTGTTGCCGTACCGCTTCCGTCCCTTGGCTCCCTTGCCAGTGATGCAATCAACGGTATGAATACGTATCCGTATCTTTTGTTTATTCCGGCTCTTTTGATCAGCTTGATCATTCTGAGCTTTAACCTTTTCGGTGATGGTCTTCGGGATGCATTTGATCCCAAGCTGAAAAATTAATGCAGGAGGGAGAGAAAATGGCAGAATATCTGGTAGATATTAAAAATGAAAGACTTTCCTTTTTCACACCTGCTGGTGAAGTAAAGGCATTAAATGATGTGTCCATTCATCTGAAGGAAGGCGAGGTGCTTGGCATTGTAGGAGAAAGTGGTTCCGGTAAGTCTGTAACAGCCTACAGTCTGATGGGGCTGACGGCATATCCCGGTAAGCTGATCGGCGGTAGTCTGCAGTTTAATGGACATGAGATCGAGAAAATGAGTGAGAAGGAAATGAGAAGGATCCGTGGAAATGAAGTATCCATTATTTTCCAGGATCCAATGACCAGTCTGAATCCGGTATATACCGTAGGCAATCAGATCATGGAAGTGATTCTTCTCCATACAGATAAGAACAGAAAGCAGGCCAGGGAAAGAGCCAAAGAGCTGCTTACCCTTGTTGGTATCAATGAGCCTGATAAGAGATTAAAGCAGTATCCTCATGAGCTGTCCGGTGGTATGAGACAGAGAGTCATGATCGCTATGGCACTTGCCTGCGAACCAAAGCTCCTGATCGCAGATGAGCCGACAACAGCACTTGATGTGACCATACAGGCACAGATCCTGGAGCTGATGATGGAACTGAAGGACAAGCTTGGCATGGCGATCATCATGATCACCCATGACCTTGGCGTGGTTGCCAGCATGTGCGAGAGGATCGCAGTTATGTATGCCGGCAGGATCGTGGAATACGGTACTACAGAGGATATCTTCTACAATCCGAAGCATCAGTATACCAGGGGACTGATCCGTTCCATTCCGAGAATTGACACAAAGGAACATGAAAGACTGGTTCCCATTGAAGGAACACCCGTTGACCTTCTGAACCCGCCTGCAGGATGCCCGTTTGCACCGAGATGCGAAGCATGTATGAAGATCTGTCTTCGTGAAATGCCTCCGGTAACAAACTTTGATGAGGTGCATTATACCCAGTGCTGGCTGAATCAGAAGGAAGAGATGGAGAAGGGAGCAGCCAATGAGTGATACATTAGTTCAGGTAGAACATTTACAGCAGTATTTTCCGGCAGGGGGATACGGCAAAAATAAAAAATATATCCAGGCGGTAGATGATGTTTCCTTCACCATTGAGAGGGGAGAAACGCTGGGACTTGTTGGTGAGTCAGGCTGTGGCAAGACCACTACAGGACGTACTCTCCTTAGGCTTTATGAGCCTACCGGTGGACGGTTTATTTATGACGGTGATGTGATCTTTGATGTAGAAAAGAAGATCAAGGTGGATATGCTGCCTTACCGTAAGAGAATGCAGATCGTTTTCCAGGATCCTTATGCCAGTCTGGATCCCAGAATGACAGTCGGTGATATCATCGGGGAAGCCATTGACGTACACAAGATGGCGGCAAACAAAAAAGAGAGATATGACATTATTATAGAAATGCTTCGCAGGGTCGGATTGAATTCTGAGCATGCAAACCGTTATCCGCACGAGTTTTCTGGTGGTCAGCGCCAGAGAGTCGGTATTGCGAGGGCACTGGCAGTGAATCCGGAATTCATTGTCTGTGATGAACCGATCTCTGCACTGGATGTTTCCATTCAGGCACAGGTCATCAATATGTTTGAGGATCTGCAGGAGCAGATGGGGCTGACTTACCTGTTTATTGCCCATGATCTTTCTGCAGTAAAGCATATCTCCAACCGGATCGGCGTTATGTATCTGGGAAGAATGGTGGAGCTGGCTGACAGCTATGAGCTGATCACAAGACCTCTTCATCCCTATACAAAGAGCCTGATCTCCGCAATCCCTATTGCCGACCCGGGAAAGGCCAGGGAAAGCAGACGTATCGTGCTTGAAGGAGATGTTCCAAGTCCTTTAAATCCCCCTTCAGGATGCCGGTTCCGTACCAGATGTCCCTATGCGGATGAAACCTGTGCTGCGGCTGCTCCCGAGTGGAAAGAAATCGAAAAAGGACATTTTGCCGCCTGCCATCATATTGACAAGTGTAACTAAATATGGTAACAATATAAGAGTTATTATTTATTATAGGAGGAAGTATTATGAAAAAGAGAGCACTTGCACTCGTTCTCACAGCTGCCATGGTTCTTGGCTTAACAGCCTGCGGCGGAAGCTCCAATGGAGCAGCAACTGATTCTGCAGCAGACGGACAGACAGCTGGAACAGAGACAGAGGCAGAAGCCCCTGCTTCTGCAACAGGTGAGAAGATCTTATCCGTACAGGTAGGACCTAATCCTGAAACCATTGATCCTGCTTTAAACAGCGCTGTTGATGGTGGTAACATGTTATTACATTCTTTTGAATGCCTTCTGGCAGTTGATGAAGATGGTCAGCTGATACCCGGACAGGCAGAGTCCTATGAAGTATCCGAAGACGGACTTACCTGGACATTCCATTTAAGAGAGGGTCTTAAATGGTCAGATGGTTCTGATTTAAATGCAAATGATTTTGTTTACAGCTGGAAGAGAGTATGCGATCCTATGGTAGCTGCTCCCTATGCTGAAACTGTACTTTCCATGGTAGAAGGCTATGACAAGGCAATTGAGGGTGATCTTGACGCCCTTCAGGTAGTTGCTTCTGATGACAACACTTTGGTTGTTACTCTGAACACTCCCTGCTCCTACTTCGGAAGCCTTGCAGCATTTGCTACCTTAAGCCCTGTTCAGCAGGCAACTGTAGAAGCAAATGGTGATGCATGGGCAACAAGTGCTGAGACATACATCAGCAATGGACCTTTCTATGTATCTGAGTGGGTTCCCGGATCTTATATCATGATGACTAAGAACCCTTACTACTGGAATGCTGATGCAATCAAGCTTGATGGTATCAAGTGGAACCTGATCGAGGATTCCAACGCTGCATACAGTGCATACCAGACAGGTGAAGTCCAGATGATCAAGGATGTTCCTACAGAAGAGATCCCTACCTTAAAGGACAGTGCTGATTTCTATGTAGATCCTATCATTGGTACCTATTACCTCAGCATGAACCTTGAAAGAGATGCATTCAAGGATGCAAAGGTACGTAAGGCATTAAGCCTTGCTATTGACCGTGATTATGTTGCAAATACCCTGATGCAGGGAACCTATTCACCTGCAGACAATCTTCTAGGAACCGGCTGGATCGATATGGACGGAAAGCAGTTCAAGGATAATGCAAACGGTGGTAAGTCTTATATCGATGTTACCAACTATGAAGCAAATCTGGAAGAAGCCAAGCAGCTTCTGGCTGATGCCGGTTATCCGAATGGGGAAGGCTTCCCGACCATCACATATACAACCAACGATGCCGGTTACCACAAGGTAGTTGCTGAATATTTACAGCAGGCGTGGGCAGAGATTGGTATCGACCTTCAGGTAGATATCGTTGAGTGGGCTTCCTTCACACCTATGCGTCGTAACGGTGATTTTGATGTTGCACGTAACGGCTGGGTAGGAGACTACAGTGATCCTTCCAATATGCTGGATCTGTTCTACTCAACCAATGGTAACAATGATGGTAAGTTCACCAATGCAGACTACGATGCAGCTATCGATCTTTCCAGAACAACACTGGATGCTGACGAGCGTTCACAGGCTCTCCATACAGCAGAAGACATTCTGATGGAGGAAGCTGGATGTATCCCTGTTGCATATTACAACGATTTCTGGTTACAGAGTGACAAGATCACAGGATCCTGGCATTCACCTTACGGATACTGGTACTTCATGTACGCAGATATCACAGAATAAGGCAGACTTACAGGCTTACAGATAAGGTAAGATAATTCTGAGGGCAGACTCAAATGGTTACTTGAGTCTGCTCTCTTTTTGTGTTAAACTATAAGCAAATCGTGTTAAAGGAGCAGATGGCATATGGAAGAGTCGGCCACCCGCAGAAAGCGGATCAACCGCCTGAAGAAGATGATCCTTGGCGGAGTTATGATGGCTGTACTTATTCCTGTGACAGCGAGTATTATACTGAGTGTCCGGGCGCATCAGCTATCCGACAGGATCAGACAGCAGGAAGCTGTTATCCAGGAGCTGGAGGACGAAAATAAAAATCTGGCAGGAGCTTTCTTGACAGAAACGATAGAAGAATCCGAAAGAGAAGCTTTGCAGGAAGAGCAGGACGCAGGGACACCGGCAGCCGGAGAGGAAGAAGAGGGTCAAAAAAAGATTTACCTTACCTTTGATGACGGACCGAGCAGTAATACGGATGAGATCCTGGATATCCTGAAGGCCTACGATGTGAAGGCAACCTTTTTTGTAGTAGGGAAGACGGATGAAGCTTCCAAAAAGGCATACAGAAGGATCGTAGAAGAGGGACACACGCTTGGCATGCATTCCTACAGTCATTCTTATGCGGATATTTATGATTCTGAGGAAGATTTTCAGACTGATATGAAAAAGCTGCAGGAATATCTGTATGAACTGACCGGTGTATGGCCAAGATTTTACCGTTTTCCGGGAGGAAGCTCCAATACCGTGAGTAATATAGATATGCAGAAGCTGGCAGACTGGCTGACGGATCAGGGGGTCACTTATTTTGACTGGAATGTGGCATCGGGGGATGCAGTAAGCAGGGAGCTTCCGGCAGAGACACTTCTGGCGAACTGTCTTGCAGGCATCAGAAATCAGCAGAGCTGTGTGGTACTTATGCATGATGCAGCAAATAAAGATACGACGGTGGAAGCCCTGCCGGAGATCATTTCAGAAATCCGTCTGCAGGAGGATGCTGTTTTTCTGCCTATTACAGATGACACGGTACCTGTGCAGCATACTATTAAAGCACAGACAGAAGAAAGTAATTGATTTCAGTTACGAATCATGAAGATACAAAGAAGCGAATGGAGGACTTACCAATGGGATTTTTCTCAGATTTAAAGGATGATTTATCACAGGCAGTCAATGAGCTGATGCCGGAAGAGGGAGCTGAAGAGGCAGAAGCAAAGAAAAACGCGGAAGCAGGAGAGGCGGCCGATGATGGCGCAGATGCAGTCCGGGAAACAGAAAAAGCAGAGGAAAGCAGTACAGTGAACGGTTTTGATGCGGATCTCGGGGCAATGCTTGATAATGTGGATAATCTTTCTGCTACGAAGGAGTCTGCTTATACACAGCCGGCAGAGAAAGCAGAGATGCCGTCTTCCTCCGGAAAGAGACCCAGTGATGAGGTTTCCACACTGACTGAGAGCATGATCATCAATGGTAATATTGCAACCGAGGGTGCACTGGATGTCAGAGGAAGCATTGTTGGTAATGTGGAGGCTCTTGGTAAACTGAATATTACAGGTACCATCCAGGGAAATTCCCAGGCAGCAGAGATCTATGCAGAAGGAGCCAAGATCACAGGAGAACTGAAGAGCAGTGGCTCTATCAAGGTAGGACAGAGTACAGTCATCATCGGAAACCTGTATGCAAACAGTGCTGTGATCGCAGGTGCGATCAAGGGTGATATTGATGTGAAGGGACCCGTTGTCCTGGATTCTTCTGCTATCGTCATGGGGGATATCAAATCCAAATCTGTACAGATCAACAATGGTGCCGTGATCGAAGGTATGTGTTCACAGTGCTATGCAGAAGTAAATCCGACCTCCTTCTTTGAAGAGATCAAGAAAATGAAATAGGCGGTGACTGGTATGAAGAGAATTTTGCTTAAGCTGAGTGGTGAAGCCCTTGCTGGTGACAAAAAAACTGGCTTTGATGAAGAAACAGTAAGAAAGGTGGCACTTCAGGTTAAAGAGCTGACAGACAGTGGGATTGAAGTGGGTATCGTAACCGGTGGCGGTAATTTCTGGAGAGGCCGTACGAGTGAAAATATTGACAGAACCAAGGCTGACCAGATCGGGATGCTGGCGACTGTCATGAACTGTATTTATGTTTCTGAGATCTTCAGAAGTGTTGGTATGAAGACAGCCGTGCTGACACCCTTTGAGTGCGGATCCTTTACCAAGCTTTTCTCCAAGGACAGAGCCAATAAATATTTCAGCAGGGGAATGGTCGTGTTCTTTGCAGGCGGTACCGGACATCCATATTTCTCTACTGATACTGGTGTTGTACTGAGAGCCATTGAAGTAGAGGCAGAGGTCATTCTGCTTGCCAAGTCTATCGACGGTGTATACGATAAGGATCCCAAGACAAGTCAGGATGCAAAGAAGTATGACAGCATCACAATCGATGAGGTGATCGAGAAGAATCTGCAGGTGGTAGATATGACAGCTTCCATTCTGGCAAGAGACAACAAAATGCCCATGTGGGTGTTTGGATTAAATGAAGAAAACAGCATTGTGAATACTGTAAACGGCAAATTTACAGGAACCAGAGTAACCGTATAGGGAGGACAAAAACCATGAACGAAAAGATCAAAATATATGATGAGAAAATGCAGAAAACAATCGATCATCTGGAAGCAGATTATCAGGGAATCCGTGCAGGACGTGCCAATCCTCACGTACTTGACAGACTGAGGGTTGATTATTACGGAACACCTACTCCGATCCAGCAGGTAGGAAATGTAACCATTCCGGAAGCGAGGATGATCCAGATCGCACCCTGGGAAAAGAGCCTGATCAAAGAGATTGAAAAAGCGATCCTTGCATCTGATATCGGTATTACACCTTCCAATGATGGCTCTGTGATCCGTCTGGTATTCCCGGAGCTGACTGAGGAACGCAGAAAGGATCTGGTAAAGGAAGTTAAGAAGAAGGCAGAGGAGTGCAAGGTTGCTGTCAGAAATATCAGAAGAGACGGTAATGAAGCATTCAAGAAGATCGCTAAAGAAATTTCCGAGGATGAAGTAAAGCAGTTAGAAGAAGAACTGCAGAAGATCACGGATAAGTATATCAAGGAAGTAGATAAGCTGACAGAAGCCAAATCAGCAGAAATCCTTACGGTATAAGCCGGTCAGGCTGGCAGCAAAATGAACAAACATAAAATGGAGTCCGTTTTCCGGGCTCTGTTTTTTAAGCAGGAGGAAATATGGCAGAGCAGCAAAATCTAAAAATGCCAACTCATGTGGCAATCATTCTGGATGGCAATGGCAGATGGGCAAAGAGCAAGGGAATGCCGAGAAACTACGGACATGTGCAGGGAGCCAAGACTGTGGAAACAATCTGTGAGGAAGCCTACAAAATGGGGATTTCCTATCTGACGGTTTATGCTTTCAGTACAGAAAACTGGAACAGGCCAAAGGACGAGGTGGATGCCCTGATGAAGCTTCTTCGTAATTATTTGAAAACCTGTCTGACTACTGCAAAGAAGAACAGGATGTGTGTCAGGATCATTGGGGATAAGACCAGACTGGATCCGGATATCCGGAGGCGGATAGAGGAGCTGGAGGAATCTACGAAGGAAAATGACGGTCTGCATTTTCAGATCGCCCTGAATTATGGTGGCAGGGACGAGATACGGAGAGCCTGTCAGAAGATCGCAGAAAAGGTGAAAAGTGGAGAACTGGATCCTTTGAAAATTACAGAGGAGCAGATCGGAGACGCACTTGACATGGGAGGGATCCCGGATCCGGATCTGCTGATCCGTACCTGTAATGAGCAGAGAATTTCCAATTTCCTTTTATGGGAATTAGCCTATACGGAGTTTTACTTTACACCGGTGGCATGGCCCGATTTTTCAAAAGAAGAATTGCAAAAGGCAGTGGAAGCATATAATCATAGAGACAGAAGATACGGCAGGATAGAGGAGGAGTAGTCCATGTTTAAAACACGTTTGATCAGCAGTATCGTGCTGGTAGTGCTTGCCCTTGTGGTAATACTGACGGGCGGCTATCTTCTGGCAGCTGTACTGCTATTCCTTTCCCTTACTGCATACCGTGAACTGATGAAGGCCTGCGGTCTTACGGAAAAGGGAAAGCCTTCCGGTCTGGAGATCATTGGTTATACAGGAATTGTGGCTTATTATCTCGTAATGGTTTTTACAAAGCAGGAGGAAGAAATGCTTCTTCTTGTTCTGATCATGATACTGATTGCCTTTATGTTTCTGTATGTGCTTACTTTTCCGAAGTTCCACGCAGATCAGATCATGAGCTCCTTTTTCAACGTGGTCTATGCGCCGGTCATGCTGTCCTGCATATATCTGGTAAGGACGCTTCCCTATGGAAATTATTCCGTATGGATGATCTTTATCAGCTCCTGGATCTGTGATACCTGTGCTTATGCTGTGGGGATCGTGATCGGTAAGCATAAGATGGTGCCAAAGCTGAGTCCCAAGAAATCTATAGAAGGAGCCATTGGAGGTGTCCTTGGTGCCGCGATCGTAGGCGGGCTTTATGGGTACTTTGTGGTAGAGCCGGTGATCACGGAGCAGAATGTGACATGGGTCTTTGTATTGATCAGTGCAGCAGGTGCAGTGATCTCCCAGATTGGGGATCTGGCTGCTTCCGCGATTAAGAGAAATCATGATATCAAGGATTATGGCAAGCTGATTCCGGGGCATGGCGGCGTTATGGACCGCTTTGACAGTGTGATCTTCACAGCGCCCATGATCTATCTGCTGCTGGAAGTTCTGCTGAATGTCTGATAAGCTATCGGTAATTCTGTTGAATACCTGATAAAGAGGAAATAAAATGGATAAGATAAAAAGGATAGGAGTACTGGGTTCTACCGGTTCTATCGGAACCCAGACGCTTGAAATCGTAAGAAATAATAAGGATCTGCAGGTTACTGCCCTGGCAGCGGGAACCAGTGTCACCCTTATGGAACAGCAGATCCGTGAATTTCTGCCACAGCTTGCTGTTATGTGGACAGAAGAGGCAGCCCGGGACTTAAAGGAGAGAGTGGCAGATCTTCCGGTGAAGGTGCTCTGCGGCATGGATGGGCTCCTTACCCTTGCTGCCATGGAGGATATGGATATTCTGGTAACAGCGATCGTGGGAATGATCGGTATCCGTCCTACCATTGCCGCTATTTCTGCAGGGAAGACCATTGCCCTTGCCAACAAAGAGACACTAGTCACAGCAGGACATATCATCATGCCTCTTGCCGCAGAAAAAAAGGTTCCGATCCTGCCGGTAGACAGCGAACACAGTGCAATCTTCCAGTCCATGAACGGAGAAAACAGAAAGCGTGTCAGTAAGATCCTGCTGACAGCCTCCGGTGGACCCTTCCGCGGAAAGAAGAGAGAAGAGCTTGCAGATATTACGGTAGAGGATGCCTTAAAGCACCCTAACTGGTCCATGGGAAGAAAGATCACAGTGGATTCTTCCACCCTTGTCAATAAGGGACTTGAGGTGATCGAGGCCAAATGGCTTTTTAATGTGGAGCCGGAGAATATCCAGGTTGTTGTACAGCCGCAGAGTGTGATCCATTCCATGGTAGAGTACGAGGATGGCGGTATCATGGCACAGCTTGGCACACCGGATATGAAGCTGCCGATCCAGTATGCACTGTTTTATCCTGACAGAAGGCCTCTGCCGGGAAAGAGACTTGATTTTTATGAAATGAAGAGTATTACCTTCGAAAAGCCGGATACGGATACGTTTCTGGGACTTCCGCTGGCCTATAGAGCCATTCATGCAGGCGGAAGCATGCCTACCGTGTTTAACGCAGCCAATGAGAAGGCAGTGGCTCTTTTCCTTGATAAGAAGATCCGTTTCCTGACGATCTATGATCTGATCCAGGGAGCTATGGAAAATCATAAGGTTGTAGAGAATCCCAGCGTGGAGCAGATCCTTGAGGCAGAAACAGAGGCACATGCATTTGTAGAAAGTCACAGGAGGACATAATTTAAGTTGATCGTTTCTATTATTTTATTTATTATCATATTCTGCGTGCTTGTTGTTTCCCATGAGCTTGGACATTTCCTGATCGCCAGGAAAAATGGGATCCACGTGGTAGAATTTTTCATTGGAATGGGACCTTCCCTGATTTCCTTCGAAAAGGGAGGAACGAAGTATTCCCTGAAGCTATTGCCTATTGGTGGTGCCTGTGTTTTTGAAGGAGAAGACGGGCAGAACATGGGAGAGGAGCAGAGTGAAGAAGGAGAAGGTTCTTTCCAGAAGGCCAGTGTAGGTGCCAGATTCGCCACGGTGCTGGCAGGTCCTGTGGCAAACTTTGTGATCGCATATCTTTTTGCGCTGATCATTGTATGGTTCTGTGGTGTCATGATGCCGACTATAAGCAGTGTTACAGAAGGTGGTGCCGCTGAGTCAGCAGGACTTCAGGAGGGGGATGTGATCACACGGATCAACGGAGAGAAGATCCATATGTGGGAAGATATCCGCCTGGCAGCGCTGACCGGACAGGGCGGCTCCATGACCATTGAGTATGAGAGACAGGGGGAAAAGGGTGAAGTGATCCTGAATCCTGTTTATGATGAAAATGGAGATACGTGGTACATTGGAATTATGGGAGGCACAGATCTGAAAATCTGTACAGTTCCGGAGACCTTCCAGTATGGCTTTTATGTACTTGAGTATACTGTTAAGGCTACAGCTAAGAGTCTTGTTATGCTGGTAAGGGGACAGCTGTCTGCAGACGCAGTATCAGGTCCGGTGGGAATGGTACAATACGTGGATCAGACCTACGATGCGGTAAAGGATTATGGAATGTCCAATGTAATCATCAATATGGTGAATATCGCCATGATGCTTTCTATCAGCCTTGGTGTTATGAATCTTCTGCCGCTTCCGGCACTTGATGGCGGACGTTTGGTATTTTTGCTGGTAGAGATGGTACGTGGGAAGCCGGTACCGCCGGAAAAGGAAGGATTAGTGCATTTAGGCGGAATGATCGCACTTATGATCCTGATGGTCTTTGTTCTGGTAAATGATATATCAAAACTGTTGTAGATAAAATAACGAAAAACAAAAAGAATCCTGTACAGAATTACCAAAATGTACTTTTTGGCTGTTTTGTACAATGGATTCTTTTTTTATTCTGTACTATACTGGATCACATCTGAAGAATCTTTTTATTCTTTTATTCTACAGGAACGCTGGGTTCAGACAGCATTCAGGTAATTTTCCAGGGAAAGAGGTCGTTTTATGGAGGTTATGTCCGGGTTTTACTGGGATAGCGGAAAAAAGGAAATTAACCAGGACTCTGTCCTTGTTGAGCAGGTTAATACAGGAAAGGGGCGGATTCTGCTGGCAGCCGTCAGTGATGGGATCGGTGGATTGCCGGCAGGAGAGGTTGCAAGCGGATTCCTGATGGAACGGCTTCAGCAGCATTTTTATGAAGAGATCCTTCCTCTGATCAGGAAAGGGAAAAGCTCTAAGAAAATCAGACATAGTTTTTTCAGGTGTCTTTATGAAACCGTGGGGATGCTGCAGAAATACGCTGACAGCCGGGAGATATCCCTTGGGGCAACGCTTTCTGTGCTTCTGCTTATGAAAAGAAGGTATCTGATCCTGCATGTGGGGGACAGCAGGATCTATGAGATCAGAAAAAAGAGGATCAGACAGTTGACGGAGGATCACAGAGGGGAAGGAAATATTCTGACAAGATGTATGGGAAGCTTTCCCATGTCAGAGGTATATGTCAGATTTGGGAGATATCATAAAAAAACAGGGTTTCTTTTATGCAGTGATGGATTCTGGGGCAGGGCAGCAGAGGAGCTGCTCCGGGAAATGCTGGATCCATCTGAGATCCTTACAGAGGAACAGATTCAGAAGCGGCTTTCTGAAATTGGAAGCTATGGAAAGAGACAGGGGGAGAGGGACAATCTCTCAGCCATTTATGTACTTTTGAAAAGGGAGGAAGAAGGATTTGAGGGAAATTCTTTGTAATAAATATGAGGTATTGCGGACGATTGCAGAAGGCGGCATGGGATGTGTTTATCTGGTAAAGGATCTTCACCTGAACAGGCTTTGTGCGGTGAAGGTCAGTAAGGGAAGAGAAGAACAGAAAAGGTCATTTGCTATTGCAGAAAAAGAGCTGCTGAAGCGTCTGACACATCCGGGTCTTCCTGCTATTCTGGACTTCTTTGAGGAAAAAGGAAATTTCTGTATTGTCATGGAATATGTGGAAGGAATCACACTAGAGCAATATATCCGTAAATTTGGAGCGGTCAGGGAGGAGATGGCAGTGAACTGGATGCTGGCTCTATGCGACGTCATGTATTACCTGCATTCCCAGAATCCACCTGTTATTTACCGTGATCTGAAGCCTGCCAATATCATAATACAGCCGGACGGGCATCTAAGGCTCATTGACTTTGGAGGAGCGTTCCTGTTTGGGAGCGGAAATGGGAAGGAGCAGTTTATGCTGGGAACCCTCGGATACAGTGCACCCGAACAGTGGATGCATGGCCGTACGGGAAAGGCAGCGGATATTTACAGTATGGGTGCTGTTCTGCATGAAATGCTGACGGGTGTCAGAGCCGGGGCATATGAAAAGGAGAGATATCCAGTCAGGGAGTATGACAAAGGAATATCGGAGGGATTGCAGCGTGTTACAGAAATCTGCCTGAAGAAGCGTCCGGGGGACAGGTACCAGAGCACGGAGGAACTGAAAGAAGCACTTCTTTCCTGCAGGGAAGGAAGAGGGCAAAGATACCATTTCCCGTTAAAAAAAGGAATTGCCATGGTGTTTACCTGTCTTGTGGCAGCATCTGCAGTTCTGCCACTGCTTAAAGGTGTGCCAGAAACAGAATTCCCGTTTCCATTTCTGCAAAGACCATGCATTTTTCTGGCAGCGGATATACTGTATCACCGGATCGCATTTGGAAAGTCAGGGAGGAAGCAATTTATCAGGAAGAGGGAAAAGAGTATTCTTCTGAGCGAGAAACCATTTTCAGGAATGTATGTGGCGGGTTTTCTTCTGGCCTTCCTTCTGGGTGTCTGTTTCCAGCCGGGATATGAGAGTACGGTGATGACAGTGCAGGCAGCACAGAAAGAACGGACGACGCAGATGGTGCATGCAGACGGCGAAGACACAGGAGAGCTTTTTGTTGAGATGAGGGATGAAAAGGGAAGAAAGCTGCTTTTACAGGAGGGTGCCAGTCTGCCGGTAGAAAAAAGAGTCCGATTTGAAATTTCAGGTGAGAACCTCCCGGAAGGAACGGTTTCTCTGCAGCTTTTGGCAACAGAAGCAGATGGACAGATACGCAGAAGCCGGATTTTTCTTCTTGAAAATGTTTAGCATATCACATATCATGGAAGAAGAGATTTAATCACGTGGGAGGTCATTATGTTCACCAGAGAGCAGACAAAAACCGTAGCAATAGGAGACAGGATCATAGGAGGAGGAAATCCTATTCTAATCCAGTCCATGACAAATACAAGAACTGAAGATGTGGCAGCTACTGTTGCCCAGATAAAGGAACTGACCAGGGCTGGCTGTGAGATCATCCGCTGCACCGTACCGACGCTGGAAGCAGCGCAGGCAATCCGTGAAATCAAAAAACAGATTACCATTCCATTGGTAGCAGACATTCATTTTGATTATAAGATGGCAATTGCTGCTATGGAGAACGGAGCCGACAAGATCAGGATTAACCCCGGAAATATCGGTTCAGAAGAAAAAGTAAGAGCTGTGGTAGAGACTGCAAAGGAGCGGAATATTCCGATCCGCGTAGGTGTAAACAGTGGATCTCTCGAAAAGGAGCTGGTGGAGAAATACCATGGTGTTACTGCAGAGGGGATCGTGGAAAGTGCTCTTGATAAGGTACATATGATCGAAGATATGGATTATGACAATCTGGTGATCAGTATAAAATCATCAGATGTCCTTAAGTGTGTCAGGGCACATGAGCTGCTTTCAGAGAAAACAGATCATCCCCTTCATGTGGGAATCACAGAGTCAGGAACCCTGATCAGCGGAAATATCAAGTCCAGCATCGGATTGGCACTGATCTTAAGCAAGGGGATCGGTGATACGATCCGTGTTTCCCTGACCGGTGATCCGGTGGAGGAGATCAAGTCAGCAAAGCTGATCCTCCGGACACTTGGACTTCGCAAAGGCGGAATCGAGGTTGTTTCCTGTCCCACCTGTGGAAGAACCAGGATCGATCTGATCGGACTGGCCAATCAGGTAGAAAAACTGGTAGCAGATTACCCACTGGATATCAAGGTAGCTGTCATGGGCTGTGCGGTAAATGGCCCTGGTGAAGCGAAAGAGGCGGATCTTGGTATAGCAGGAGGACTTTCTGAAGGTCTTCTGATCAAAAAGGGTGAGATCATCAGGAAGGTACCGGAGAAGGAGCTTCTGGCGGCGCTTAAGGATGAGCTGGATCATTGGCAGAACTAAAGAAACAGAGGTAAGGTATGGGAAAACAGTTTTTTGAGGTATTTCCTAAACTGAAATTAGATCAGAAAAATCAGGATCTGTTTGAACAGACTGAGATCGAAAAGGTGACCACGACAAAGAGCAGGGAGCTTATCAGGGTCACCTTTCTTTCCCGTCATCTGATCCAGAAGGAAAATGTCCTGAAGGTTGAAAACGAGATAAAAAAGCAGTTTTTCCAGGATTATACAGTCAGGGTAAAGCTGTATGAAAGGTTCCAGCTTTCAGGTCAGTATACGCCGGAGAAGCTGATGGAGCTGTACAGGGACAGCATTCTGCTTGAACTGAAGAATTACAGTCCGGTAGAATATAATATTTTCAAAGGGGCAGATATTTCCTATCCTGACGAGAGGGAGATCCATCTGACCATTGATGATACGGTTCCGGCAAGAAGCCGGAAGGATGAACTGATCCGTATCCTGCAGAAGATCCTTAATGAGAGGTGTGGATTTGCAGTTCATATTACAGCAGCTTATAAGGCAAAGAAGACCGGTAAATATAAGGAAGAGGATGAGCTTCAGATCGCCAGACAGGTAGCAGAGATCACGGCGAGAGTTTACGGCAGTAAAGACGGACTGTCTAAAGGAGATATGCAGCCAGTGATGACAGGCACCGGCACAGAAGGTAAGCCAGGAGATGTGGAAGTGAAAGCAGGGACACCGGAGATGAAAGCATCTGGAAGACCTTCCGAAGGTGCACCCGGAAAACAGGAGTTTAAAAAGGGTGAATTCAAAAAAGGTGACTTTAAGAAGGGTGATTTTAACCGGTCTGTAAAGCGTTCTGATAATCCGGATGTGATCTATGGACGTGACTTTGAAGAAGAGGCGGTACCCATTGAAGAAATTATCGGAGATATGGGAGAGATAGTGATCCGTGGTAAGATCATCCGTTATGACAGCCGTGAGATCAAGAATGAGAAGACCATTCTGATGTTTGATGTGACAGATTTTACCGATACCATGACGATCAAGATGTTTGCCAGAAATGATCAGGTGAAGGAGATCACAGCAGAGATGAAGGCAGGAGCCTTTGTCAAGCTGAAGGGTGTGACCATGATCGACCGGTTTGATAATGAGCTGACTATTGGATCTATAGCCGGTATTAAGAAGATCCCGGACTTTACAACATCAAGAAGTGATACCAGTGTGCAGAAGAGGGTGGAGCTTCACTGCCACACCAAGATGAGTGATATGGATGGCGTATCCGAAGCCAAGGATATTGTAAAACGTGCCTATAAATGGGGACACCCGGCGATTGCCATTACGGATCATGGGGTTGTGCAGTCCTTCCCGGATGCCAATCATGTGTGGGAGGATCTGTGGAAGGCAGAAAAGGCAAAGCGGATCGAAGCAGGTGACCAGAGTCCGGATAAGCAGGATTTCTTTAAGGTCATATATGGAATGGAAGCCTATCTGGTAGATGATCTCAAGGAGATCGTTACCGGAGATGAGGGACAGGATCTGAATGCAGATTTTGTCGTATTTGATATCGAGACAACGGGATTTTCTCCGGTGAATAATAAGATCATAGAGATCGGTGCGGTTAAGATCCGGCAGGGTGAGATCACAGACCGGTTTTCTGTTTTCGTGAACCCGGGGGTGCCGATCCCCTTTGAAATAGAAAAGCTGACCAGCATCAATGATTCCATGGTCATGGATGCCCCTCCCATTGAGGTGATACTGCCACAGTTCCTGGATTTCTGTCAGGATGCTGTACTGGTAGCGCATAATGCCAATTTTGATATGAGCTTTATCATGGAAAATGCCAAAAGACAGGGGCTTTCACGTAAGTTTACCTTCGTGGATACACTGGGAATTGCCAGAGTGCTTCTGACACACCAGGCCAAGCATACACTGGATGCAGTAGCAAAGACACTTTCCATCTCGCTGGAGAATCATCACCGTGCTGTGGATGATGCAGAGTGTACGGCTCATATTTTTTTGAAGTTTTCAGCCATGCTGAGAGAACGGGGAGCGGACACTCTTTCCAGAATCAATGCCCTTGGGGAATCCAGTCCGGATATCATCAAAAAGCTGACCAGTTATCATGCGATCATCCTGGCAGAGAATAATATCGGGAGGGAAAATCTGTACAGGCTGGTTTCGGCTTCCCATCTTCAGTATTTTAACAGACATCCCAGGGTGCCAAAGAGCCTTCTTTTGAAATACAGGGAGGGTCTTATCCTTGGCAGTGCCTGTGAGGCCGGCGAGCTGTACAGGGCGCTTCTGGATGGCAAGGCAGAGGAGGAGATTGCCAGGATCGTGAACTTTTATGACTATCTGGAGATCCAGCCTCTTGGCAATAATCATTTTATGATTGATTCTCCCAAGGTTCCTGCAGTAAACAGTGAAGAGGATATCATGGACTTTAACCGCAGAATCGTAGCACTTGGAGAAGAGTTCAACAAGCCTGTGGTGGCAACCTGTGATGTCCATTTCCTGGATCCGGAGGATGAGGTCTACCGGAGGATCATCATGGCAGGAAAGGGCTTTGATGATGCTGATAACCAGGCGCCGCTGTATCTTAGGACAACAGAGGAAATGCTGAAGGAGTTTGAATACCTTGGCAGTGACAAGGCAAGGGAAGTGGTGATCACCAATACCAATAAGATTGCCGACAGAATCGATGTCATGAGTCCGGTAAGACCGGATAAGTGTCCGCCTGTCATTCCGGACAGTGATAAGACACTGACGGAGATCTGTTACAATAAAGCACACGAGCTGTATGGCGAGGAGCTGCCAGCTATCGTAAAGGATCGTCTGGACAAGGAGCTGCACTCCATTATCAGCAACGGATTTGCAGTTATGTATATCATTGCCCAGAAGCTGGTGTGGAAGTCTGTGGAGGATGGTTATCTGGTAGGCTCCAGAGGATCGGTAGGATCCTCTCTTGTGGCATTCATGGCTGGTATTACAGAGGTTAATTCCCTGAGCGCCCATTACCGGTGTCCGAATTGCCACTATTATGATTTTGATTCCCCGGAGGTAAAGGCCTTTGCCGGAAATGCCGGGTGCGATATGCCGGATAAGATCTGTCCGGTATGCGGAAAACCCCTTGTAAAGGATGGATTTGATATTCCCTTTGAGACTTTTCTTGGATTCAAGGGAGACAAGGAGCCGGATATTGACCTGAATTTCTCTGGAGAGTATCAGAGTAAGGCTCATAAATATACAGAGGTTATTTTTGGCGCCGGACAGACATATCGTGCCGGTACAGTAGGAACCCTGGCAGATAAGACGGCTTATGGTTATGTGAAAAATTATTATGAGGAAAGGGGAAAGAGGAAACGTTCCTGTGAAATCAACCGGATCGTGCTTGGATGTACCGGTGTCAGGAGAAGTACCGGTCAGCATCCAGGCGGTATTATCGTGCTGCCTGTGGGAGAGGATATCAATTCCTTTACGCCGGTGCAGCATCCGGCAAATGATATGACGACAGATATTGTCACGACTCATTTTGATTATCACTCCATTGACCATAACCTGTTAAAGCTTGATATTCTCGGCCATGATGATCCTACCATGATCCGTATGCTGCAGGATCTGACCGGGATCGATCCGACCACGATCCCACTGGATGATCCGGGTGTCATGTCTCTGTTTCAGAATACCAGTGCCCTTAGGATCACACCGGACGATATTGACGGATGCCCTGTGGGATCCCTTGGAATTCCGGAGTTTGGTACAGATTTTGTTATCCAGATGCTCCTTGATACCAAGCCCAAATGCTTCTCTGACCTGATCCGTATTTCAGGACTTGGTCATGGTACGGATGTATGGCTTGGCAATGCCCAGACACTGATCCTGGAAGGAACAGCAGATATTTCCCATTGCATCTGCTGCCGTGATGATATTATGATCTATCTGATCAATAAGGGGGTAGACAGTGCCCTTTCCTTTACCATTATGGAGAGTGTAAGAAAGGGTAAGGGCTTAAAGCCTGAATTCGAGTCAGCCATGAAGGAAAAGGATGTGCCGGACTGGTATATTGCTTCCTGTAAGAAGATCAAGTACATGTTCCCTAAGGCTCATGCGGCGGCCTATGTTATGATGGCATGGAGGATCGCATACTGTAAGATCAATTATCCGCTGGCATATTATGCAGCCTTTTTCTCCATACGTGCCAAGGCCTTCTCCTATGAGCTGATGTGCCAGGGCATGCAGCATCTGAAAAATGTCATGGCGGATTACAAGAAGAGAGAGGATACCCTTTCCCAAAAGGAACAGGCGTCTTTAAAGGATATGAAGATCGTTTTGGAAATGTATGCCAGAGGCTATGACTTTATTCCGATCGATATTTTTTCAGCCAAGTCCAGAAGCTTTCAGATCGTAGATGGTAAGCTGATGCCTTCCTTAAACAGTATTGATGGGCTCGGAGAAGCTGCGGCAGATGCGATCGTGGAAGCTGCCAAGGACGGCCCATTCCTGTCAAAGGATGATTTCAGACAACGGACCAAGGTGTCCAAGACGATTGTGGAGCTGATGGATTCCCTGAACCTTCTCGGCAAGCTGCCGGAGTCCAATCAGATCAGTCTGTTTGATTTTGTATGATGACGGTTCAGCTGCTGTCCGTGGATTGTGAGGAATTGAAAATGGGAATTACAGAGTTGTTTGTACTGGCAATCGGATTGTCAATGGATGCATTTGCTGTATCGATCTGTAAGGGCTTGTCACTGGGGAAAATCAGCTGGAAGCACATGTGCATTGCAGGCGCATGGTTTGGCGGCTTTCAGGCACTGATGCCGCTGACCGGGTATTTTCTGGGAAGCTTTTTCACAGACATGGTTACAAAGTACGCACACTGGATTGCCTTTGTGCTGCTGGCATTTATCGGTGTGAATATGATCCGGGAGTCAAAGAGTGAGGAAAAGGTAGACAATTCCATGACTGTGAAGTCAATGCTGCTTCTTGCAATTGCAACCAGCATCGATGCACTGGCGGTAGGTGTTACCTTTGCTTTTCTTGAGGTAAATATCATTTATGCGGTTCTGTTCATTGGAACGATCACCTTCTTGTGTTCAGCGGCCGGAGTCAAGATCGGAAGCCTGTTTGGACTGAAATATAAGGCAAAGGCGGAGGTCTGCGGAGGAATCATCCTGATCGTGATCGGAGCGAAGATCCTGCTGGAAGGACTTGGAATTTTATAAACAGAATCTGGAAAAAGGCATAGTCACTAGTGCGGCTATGCCTTTTACTTCTAATTTTCTCTCTTTTTACCAAAGAAGAACAGTGCGACAGTTCCGGGACCTGTGTGGCTGCCGATCGTAGCACCGATAGGGTAGATCTGCACCTTGCCGTCAAGCTTTGGAAATTCGGCTTCAATGAGATCAGCAACAGCTCTGGCATCGTCCACGCACTCGGACTGGCTGATAAAGCATTTGCCGGAATAGTCAGTACCGTTATCTGCATTTTCTCTCATCAGATCAACGATCCGTCTGATCACCTTTTTCTTGGTACGGATCTTTTCCCTGGGGATCAGCTTTCCTTCATTACTCACATTTAAGAGAGGACATATGTTCATGATCGTTCCGATAAAACCGGCTGTTTTGGAAACACGGCCGCCCCTGATATAGAAGGTCAGATCAGTGGAGAAGAACCAGTGGTGGACACGAAGCTTGTTTTCTTCAATCCATGCATACAGGTCATCAATGCTCATTCCTTCGTCACGTCTGTCAGCAGCGGCGTCAACTAAAAGACCATAACCGCTGGAAGCAGCAAGAGAGTCGATTACATAAATCTTCCTGTCCGGATATTTCTCCTGCATTTCGTCCCTGGCGATACAGGCAGAATTGTAGCTTCCGGAAATACCGGAGGAGAGGGTAAGATGGATCACATCTTTTCCCTGGGAAAGGGATTCTTCAAACAAATCTTCATATTCCTTGACGGGAACCTGAGAGGTTTTCGTGCCTTCACCGGCAACCATGCGGCGGTATAGCTCTGCCGGGGGAACGGAAATTCCAAGATCATCGAGATATTCAGTGCCTCCAAGTTCAAAATGGAAGCAGACATATTTAATATCACGTGCGGTAAAGTATTCTTTTGATAAATCTGCTGTGGAACAGCAGCTCAGTACGTAATCAGCCATAGTCTAAGTAAGCTCCTTTCAGTTACATTAACACATAAAGTGTAACATATTCCCTGGTACATCGCAAACAGTAGATGAAAATCTGAGTAGAAACTCTGAGGGGAAAAACAGCAGATCAGTCTGTCTGTATTGTTACACAAAAAAAACACTGAAATCTCTTTCAGTGCTTTAGCAGCTCGTAGCGGAATCGAACCGCTGATTCTGCCGTGAGAGGGCAGCGTCTTAACCGCTTGACCAACGAGCCACAGGTACTCACGTACCGTACTTGCTTATATTACTATACTTAGAAGAATAATGCAAGAGGAAATTACAAAAAAATATAAAATTTTTTGAATCTCACAAATTAACAGGAAAAATATAATAATTAGACCAAATCAAGCAGCTCCCGGGCAAGGCCATCGTGGTTATTATCCAAAGCAGTGACCATGGTAGCAGCTGCTTTGACATCATCAGAGGCATTGTACATGGCGATACCGATCCCGGCTGCCTCGATCATGGAAATATCATTTTCCGCATCCCCTGCAGCAATAGACAGCAGCGGACTGATATTTAAAAGCTCGCAGAGCTTTCTGACAGCAGCTCCCTTGCCTGAAGCAGAGGGGAAAATCTCCAGGTAGTTATTATTGGAAAATACCATGGTGATCTGTTCCTGCTCAGCCCACGACGAAAGATCCCTGACAAAGGCTTCCAGCTCTTCATGTCTGTCAATGGCGATCACAAGACACTTGCAGGCACCACAGTCCCTGATCTCATGGAGATCCTGGCTGAAGATGACAGGGGTCTTGATCGTACGCTGATAAAAGTGCAGCTCCTCATCATCGCAGGGAGAGAGGATATTGGTATCGCTGTAGGTATGGAAGTGGAGACCATGCTGGCTGGCAGCTTCCCGGATGTGGCATACCTGTTCATAGGTAAGAGCAACCCGGTAAAGGGTCTTTCCAGTATCACATTCCACGATCTGACCGCCGTTATAGCCGATCAGATACATTCCCGGGTAATCTAGGTGCAGATATTCCTTTACGCTGCGGACACTGTTGATATCCCGACCGGAGCAGAGCACAAGCTTGTTGCCGGCTTTTGTAAAGGTATCCATGACCTCCCTGGTATAATCGCCGATCTGTTTTTCCTTATTTAAAAAGGTACCGTCCAGATCGGTAAAGAGTATTTTATTTCTGTGGAAAGCTTCCGGATGGGCTTTCATTTCTGCGTGTTTCTTTTTCAGGTTCACAAGAACCTCCTCCGGGATAAACAGCCTGCCATAACCGGTAGCCAGATCAAGGCCGGGCTTGGCACTGCCGTGAAAATCGGAGCCACCGCTGATACAGAGATCATACCTTTCAGCCAGCCGGCGTATTTCCCTTTCCTCGCTGGGAGCATAGGTACTGTAAATGGCCTCGATCCCGATAAGACCGACTTCCTTCAGGGAAGCAACGAGCTTATCAAGGCGGGCGCTGCTCATATGATACAGAATTGGATGCGCCAGTATGGGAATACCGCCTGCCTTCAGGATGATTTCCACAGCCCGCATGGGTGTGATCTTTTTCCTTGGAACAAAGCAGGGGGCGTTGTCACCAACATAGCGGTCAAAGGCCTCCTTCAGGCTTTTAACATAGCCGTGGGAAAGCAGATATCTGGCGTAATGGGCTCTGGTAATGACACTGCCCGGAAATTCTGCAACCAGTTCTTCATAAGTAATGGCAACTCCATGCTCCTGAAGCCGCCTGCACATTTCCTGATTCCGCATGATCCTGCCATTGACAAAGTTCACCAGCCTTCTTTGAAAGAAGTCACTCTTATAGTCCAGATACAGGCCTATGATGTGGATATCCCGTCCCTCATATTCAGAAGAAAATTCGATGCCGGGAATTACTTCAATGGGTTTGCCTGCCGCAGCCGCAATGGCTTCATCAATACCGGCGGTGGTGTCGTGATCTGTCAGAGCAAAGGCAGAAAGTCCCTTTTCTATGGCATGTTCAACCAGCTCGGAAGGGGTATAGCTGCCATCGGATTTGGTGGAATGTACATGTAAATCTACAATATTCATAAAAGCTTTTAGTTATCCTCTTCGTCTTCGTCCTGTTTGGTATAAACGGTTCTCTTTCTGGCCATTTCATCACTTGCCAGATATTCGTCGTAGGTAGTGATCTTGTCGATCAGGGTTCCGTTTGGAAGGATCTCCATAATACGGTTTGCGGTTGTCTCGACAAACTGGTGGTCATGACAGGAGAAAAGAGCCACGCCGGGGAATTTGATCAGTCCGTTGTTCAGGGCAGTGATGGATTCCATGTCGAGGTGGTTAGTGGGCTCATCCAGGATCAGGCAGTTGGCACCGCTGATCATCATTTTGGAAAGAAGACATCTTACCTTCTCACCTCCGGATAGAACCTTTACCTTTTTCACACCGTCTTCTCCGGCAAAAAGCATACGTCCCAGGAACCCACGGACATAGGTAACGTCCTTGATGGGAGAGTAGCCGGTAAGCCAGTCTACGATCGTATAATCATTGTCAAATTCTTCTGTGTTGTCCTTGGGGAAGTAAGCCTGGGAAGTGGTAACTCCCCATTTGTAGGTACCTTCATCCGGCTCCATTTCACCCATAAGGATCTTGAAAAGAACGGTTTTGGCCTGTTCATTTCCGCCTACAAAAGCGACCTTGTCATCGTGTCCGAGGATAAAGGAAATGTGATCCAGTACCTTTTCACCATTGATGGTCTTGGTCAGATTGTCAACGGAAAGAACTTCATTTCCGATTTCACGTTCCGGACGGAAATCAATATAAGGATATTTTCTGCTGGAGGGTCTGATCTCATCCAGCTCAATTTTTTCCAGTGCACGCTTACGGCTGGTAGCCTGCTTGGATTTACTTGCATTTGCGGAGAAACGGGAAATAAATTCCTGCAGCTCCTTGATTTTTTCTTCCTTTTTCTTGTTGGCTTCCTTCATCTGCTTGATCAGCAGCTGGCTGGATTCATACCAGAAATCGTAGTTTCCGGCATAGAGCTGGATCTTGCCATAGTCGATGTCTGCGGTATGGGTACATACCTTATTTAAGAAGTAACGGTCATGGGATACAACAATGACTGTATTCTCGAAATTGATCAGGAATTCCTCCAGCCATGCAATCGCATCCAGATCCAGGTGGTTTGTAGGCTCGTCGAGAAGAAGGATATCCGGATTTCCGAAGAGGGCTCTTGCAAGGAGAACCTTTACCTTTTCATTACCATTCAGATCCTTCATCAGGGAGTAGTGGTACTCTGGATCAATGCCAAGACCGTTTAACAGGGTAGCGGCATTGGATTCTGCCTCCCAGCCGTCCATTTCTGCAAATTCAGCCTCCAGCTCGCTGGCACGGATACCGTCCTCATCGGAGAAATCTTCCTTGGCATAGATGGCATCCTTTTCTTTCATGATCTCATAAAGGCGTTCATTTCCCATGATAACAACATCCATAACAGGATATTCGTCATATTTAAAGTGATCCTGCTCAAGAACGGAGAGACGCTGCCCTGGTGTGATCACGATTTCACCGTTTGTAGTTTCAAGCTGTCCGGAGAGGATCTTTAAAAAGGTAGATTTTCCGGCACCATTGGCACCGATCAGTCCGTAGCAGTTGCCTTCGGTAAATTTGATGTTTACATCTTCAAATAATGCTTTTTTTCCAACTCTGTAGGTTACATTGATTGCCTGTATCATGTCAAAACCTCATTTTCTTTCATAACTGTTGATAAAGTCACCTTATTCATTATACATAAAAATGCCGGATTTTCAAGGAAAATAAGCACTGGAGGGAATTTTTCTTTTCTGTTCCAGACAGGACAGAGCGATTTTTCTGCACTAAGATAAAATGGTTATGCAAGAGGAAAAAAGAGTTGACAGACAACCTGTATTTTGATAATCTGTAAACATAAAAGAATCTGTTTATCTTTTTACTTTTAACTGTGCATATCGCACACTTGGCAGTTTCTGTCGCATTACACATATTTTTATCATGAATAGGGCAGGAAGTGTGAAGAATCTTTTGGCAGACTTCCTGCAGAAGGGAAGGTATATGACAAAAGAAAAACAAAGAATTAATGCAGAGGAGGTTGTTTCCAATCTCAGTGATTTTGCTCTGTTTCTGACTGTTATGAAGAATAGGGAGGCCTATAGAAATACACTGAGTATTATCATGGATGAGCCGGAAATTGAGATTGAACAGGTCAAGGTGGAAGAAGTTATTTTGAATAAAAGTGGTAAGAGGGCAATCCGTCTGGATGCATGGGCAAAAACAAAAGATCAGAGGATTTTTGATATGGAAATGCAGAATGAGGGACATCAGGATTCTATGCCAAAGAGATCCCGGTATTATCAGGGAATGCTGGACAGGCCGCTTCTCAGATCAGGGAAACGTACCAGATACAGGGATTTGCCATCTACAACGATTATTTTTATTACGCAGGAAGATATTTTTCAAAAGGATTTAGCCAGATACACATTTACAGAGCAATGCGAAGAAGTGGCAGGACTGAAACTGGATGATGGCATCACTAAAATATTTCTGAACATGACCAGTAAAAAAGGTTCCCCGGAGCTGATCAGTCTGTTACAATATATGAAAAATATGGATATAGATAATCCGGAGATTGAAGTGAAAGATGAAAGACTGTTGGAACTGGATCGGATTGTGAATGAAGTGAAAGAATCGGAAGAGTGGGAGGCAGTAAAGATGGATATTCTGGACGTAGGAATTCAGCGGGGAATGGAACTTGGACGCAAACAGGGTATAGAACAGGGCATCATAGCATTAATTGAGACCTGCCATGAGTTTGAACACACGAAAGAAGAGACAGTTTCTTCTATTATGAAGAAGTTTGAACTGTCTGAGGAAACAGCAAGGAATTATGTAGAAAAATACTGGAAGGAATGACCATGAATTAGGTAAAGAGGGAAAGTCACACAAAGGTGAGACTTTCCTTTTCTTTATTTAGAGATAAATGAGATTTTCATTTTCCCAGATGGTTTCTGCATCGAAATCCAGATCATCCGATCATGATATGCCGTAGCCACCCTGATCAACTTTCAGCTTGGAAGAGAGGACAGGATCAGAGGGCAATATCTGAAATTGTGGAAGAGACTGAAAAAGATCCTGCAGATTATACTGGATAATTTCACCAGTAAGAAAAACAGCTTGAAATAGGGCTACCTTAACCCACTGGCTTTAGACGGTGGGTTAAGGTAGCCTAAAGTGGTGGCTTGTGCTATACTTGCGTTATGGGAACATGGTCTATAATTGATGTTTCATGGTATGAGCTGACAAGACAGTTAGGGTATAAGGCAAAATGGAATGGCAGGAAATACATCAAAATAGATACATTTTATGCC
>NZ_JAXXXI010000001.1:0-3185 GCF_037359455.1 Suilimivivens sp. | reverse complement strand
AAGAAAGGACTTTGTCCGAAAATAAGAAAACTTCTATGCTTTGGTTTGAGTGTAGAATAGAAGTTTTCATTATGCAATAAATGTTTTTCCGTTATTCCAATTTTAGCTCAGGTCACTGCAGGAACAGTTCCTTTTTCACCTCTTCTACAAAAGAAGCCTCACATCCTGCTATGGCGCAGATATCCTCTATTTCATATCCCCGATCCAGCATATTTCGGACTACGATTTTCGTCTTTTCCAAAGTGCCTTCATTTCTTCCTTCATTTCTGCCTTCTCTTCTGCCTTCATTTCTGTTATCCTCCATCAATTCTTCCAATGCCTGGCACATGTTGTATTCCTCCTCTTCCCCGTTTATGGTCTTATATAAATCCTTCTTCTGAAGCATTGCTGCATTATCTGTCATGACTGCTATTGCTTCCCAGGTTTCTTTGCTCAGATGAGCATAAGCTTCATTTTTCATCAGCTCTGACATCCTCTCTTTATATTAGATCCTTTTTCACCTCTTCTACAAATGAAGCCTCACATCCTGCTATGGCACAGATATCCTCTATTTCATATCCCCGATCCAGCATATTTCGGACTACGGTTTTCGTCTTTTCCAAAGTGCCTTCGTTTCTTCCTTCATTTCTGCCTTCTCTTCTGCCCCTTCTTTCTCCCATGATTTCTCTCTCTTCCATCAATTCTTCCAACGCCTGGCACATGTTGTATTCCTCCTCTTTCCCGTTTTCTGTTTTATACTTATCCTTCTTCTGAAGCATTGCTGCATTGTCTGTCATGACTGCTATCGCTTCCCAGGTTTCTTTGCTCAGGTGAGAATAAGCCTCATTTTTCATCAGCTCTGCCATCCTCTCTTTATCCTTCCGGCAGTTCATCGCACAAAACAGATGCCTTAAACCGGAATGGAATGTATCAAACCCATTCTGTTCATTAATGCAGAATAGATGCAAATGGTATTCTTCAAATAACACTCTCAGATTCTCATCCTCTGGATCAAACTCCATCATATCTGACAGCTTCCTTGGCCCGTCCCATGGTTCCTCCCCGCTGTAGAGGCAGATCGTATAAACCGGATGTAGCCTGTCTGATCTCAGGATCCCTGAAAGTCTTTCATCTATGGTGGTTTTCAGCTCTTTCTTATGTTCTTCCTTATGCCTTGCAAGAAGCCTCCGTTCCTGCTTTCTCTCCTTCAGCTGTCTGCTGTACTCTGCAGCATCATAGCCCATGCACCGAACCGGCATGCCATAGTCTATGTAGCTTTGGTTTTCTACCGCCAGCACCTGCAGGATCATCCCTGAACGGTACCTCATTTTCACATCACGGATGATCTCCGTTCCTTTTTGCAGTGGCTTTCCTGGCTGCTTTTCCTCCGCGGCCACATAGTTCTCCGAAGCCTCCTCCAGATCCTCTGCCCGGATGACCTGCCTTCCCTGAAAGCAGCTGCCATTGAAGAGATCCGCAAACCGCCTTTTGTCCTGCAGATACGTCTTCATGCACATATCGTATTTTCCCATATGATTCCTCCTTTGCGTGCAGGAGCTTTCTATGGGTTTTGAAAATCCCCTGCCTGTTCAATTTAATGTTGGATTGAAAAGCATGGATTTTCTGATCTTTTAGAATATCAGAGCGCTTCCTGGCAGGAAGGCTTCTGATCTTAAGAAAGGACTTTGTCCGAAAATAAGAAAACTTCTATGCTTTGGTTTGAGTGTAGCATAGAAGTTTTCATTATGCAATAAATGTTTTTCCGTTATATACATAGGATATCGAAATCTACCTCCAGCTGCAGATTCTCACCACAGGTCAATAATCCATTTTTTCGCAGAATAAGAAAGAATCCTGCCCGGAGGGCTTTTTTATGTCATTGGAACATTACGAAGTAATTTCCTATGGCATAAGAAAAGGCCGGAAAATCCGACCTCTTCTTCACAATTCATCTTTGCAATTTTACTCTTACAGAAATTACTGTAATAAGGAAAGTACACCCTGGTTAGACTGATTAGCCTGAGCCAGCATAGCCTGACCTGCCTGAGACAGGATATTGTTGTTGGAGTACTTAACCATCTCTGTAGCCATATCGGTATCACGGATCTGGCTCTCTGCGCTGGTGGTATTCTCAACTACGTTATCCAGGTTGTTGATGGTGTGCTCAAGTCTGTTCTGAACTGCACCAAGTGCGGAACGCTGAGTGGAAACAGTCTGAATAGCAGCCTTGATGGTATCAATTGCATTCTTTGCATTGGTGTCATCTGCCCCATCAACCTTCAGATTCTTAACGCCAAGTCCTGCTGCGCTCATAGCATCAATATCAACAGAAATCTGATTGTTGTCAGTTGCATCTGCACCAACATGTAATTTCAGTGTTAATGCTGCTGTCTTGATTCCAGTAGTATCAATGTAGTTAGTAATGTCCGCATTCTGCAGAGCAGTAGTGCCTTTCTCATCCGTATAAAGCTTCTTGCCTTCCTTCAAAGTTGCGGTACCAGTAGTATCAATGTCAAAATAGCTGTCCAGTGCATTGGCTGCAATCTTATTGCCATCGGCATCATACAGTTTTCCAGGAGCACCTGCATTATAGTCTGTATCAGTAGCTTCTGCATCTCCAACATGGCTAATAGTTATAGTATCACCATTATTGGGAGTTCCGTTGGGGGTAACATCTGCCATTTCTGTTTTTCCATCTGCGGCATACCATTTTTGATCCGCTGCATTATATGTATAAACCCCATCCTTCGCATTCGCAGTAGCTGTTGCAGTTACTGCATTGTTAGATGACACTGCATTCGCTTTGACAGATGAATAAACCTTGTCTCCATTGGTAATTGCCTTATCTAGAGTTTCATCTGTTAATTCAACACCATTCGCATCATATAACTTCGTACCGTTTTTTAGCGTATTGGTTTTGTAACTAGCTGTTTTTTCACCTGCAACCTGTTTGTTACCCTTCAAAAGATAAGTCTCATTGAACTTGGTGGTCTCGGCGACACGGTCAATCTCGGTGGTTAACTGGTCGATTTCATTCTGGATATAATCTCTATCTGTTTCAGAGTTAGTTCCGTTCGCAGATTTAACAGCCAGCTCATTCATTCTCTGAAGCATATCCTGAACTTCATTCAGGGCACCTTCTGCAGTCTGCACTGCACTGATACCGTCCTGTGCGTTAGAGGAAGCCTGTGTCAGACCTCTGATCT